>JASGEW010000069.1:0-10370 GCA_047606125.1 Niabella sp.
GCCACAGCAAAGGCGTCCAGGCTGAGCGAGGCCAATCTTAATGCTGCGATGGGTACACCTTTTAGTTGGCTAAAAGATAATCAAACCCTGCTTGTAAAGATGGTACCGGCTAACCGTGCTCCCCTTACTGATTCCAAAAAAGACCTGCCTAAAGGACCGGTGATTTCTGTAGCCGAAGGCAAGGCTTCGCAAAACAGGACTTATCCCGACCTTTTAAGAAATAAAACAGATGAACAAAACCTTGAAACGCTGATAACAGCTGAATTGTACCTGGTAAGCATTGACGGGCAAAAGAAATTTTACAAGCCCGCAGCTATGTATTCAGATCAATCCGTTTCACCGGACGGACAATATATTATGCTTTTCGCCATTAAAAAACCCTTCTCCTATATTGTGCCTATATACCGCTTCCCGGAAACAACAAGTGTGTACGACCTGCCGGGCAACGAAGTAAAAACAGTTAACGAAACGCCTTTAACAGAAGTAATGCCTAAAGGCTTTGAAGCCGTTGCCACAGGAAAAAGATATATGAACTGGCGTAGCGATAAACCGGCAACATTATATTATGTAGAAGCCTTGGATAAAGGCGACCCGGCTAACAAAACTGAATACAGGGATGAAATTTTCGTATGGGATGCCCCCTTTAGCACCGCCCCCGTTTCTCTTGCCAAAACAAAACAGCGCTATGGCGGTATTGTTTGGGGGGATGCTCATACTGCAATTATGTATGATAGCTGGTACGACACACGGAACAGGAAAACATACCTTATCGATCCTTCCTCGCCCGGCCAGGAGGCAAAAGTGATGTTTGACCGGAATATGCAGGATATTTACAGCGATCCCGGCAGTTTCGAAACCAGGAAAAATGAATTAGGCAGAAGAGTACTGGCGATCGAAAATAATAACCTGTTTCTGATAGGAGATGGCTTTACAGAAGATGGCCAGTATCCCTTTATAGATGTGTACGACCTAAAAACACATCAAACCAAAAGACTGTACCAAAGCAGTTTGAAGGATAAAAAAGAGAATATTTATTCTATTGAAGATTTTAAAAACGGGGTTGCTTTGGTAAGGATAGAATCTAAAAATGAGTTCCCGAATTATTATTTCAGAAACTATAAAAAAAGAACGGCGCCCGTACAGATCACGTTTAATAAAAATCCTTTCGAATCGATCAAAAATGTACATAAAGAAGTAATAAAGTATAAGCGTGCCGATGGCGTGGATCTTTCCGGAACCCTGTATTTGCCTGTTGGCTATGATATGAATAAAAAAGAGAAACTGCCATTGCTCATCTGGGCCTATCCCGAAGAATTTAAGGATAAGAACAGCGCCGGTCAGAATAATAAAAATCCTAATGCGTTTACCTTTCCGTATTATGGCTCCTTTGTGTATTGGGTAACTAAAGGATATGTGGTTCTGGATGATGCTTCATTTCCCATTATTGGTGAAGGCAGTAAGGAGCCCAACGATACCTTTATAGAACAACTGGTAGCGGACGGACGGGCAGCGATCGACGCGGTTGATAAGCTGGGTTATATCGACCGTACTAAAGTGGCAGTGGGAGGTCATTCCTACGGCGCTTTTATGACAGCCAATTTACTAACACATTCCAGCGACTTTGCCTGTGGTATTGCCCGCAGCGGGGCCTATAACAGAACGCTCACCCCTTTTGGTTTTCAAAATGAACAGCGTAATTACTGGGATGCGCCTGCGCTCTATAATAATATGTCTCCTTTTATGAATGCCGACAAGATCAAAAAACCGATCTTATTGATACATGGCGATGCAGATAACAATCCGGGCACTTTTACCTTGCAGACTGAGCGGTATTTCCAGGCTATAAAAGGGCTGGGTGGCCAGGCAAGAATGGTTTTATTACCTAAGGAAAGCCACGGTTACGCGGCAAAAGAAAATATACTGCATGTACTTTGGGAGGAGGAGCAATTTTTAGACAAATATTTAAAAGGTAAATAGATGCTTTATGTTTAACGGGTCCTGACCGCTCCGGATCAGGACCCGTTATTTACCATAAACACAAAAACATAGCATCTTCCTGCCGGGTGTGCTCCAGGTGTAGCTGCAGGATCCGGCGTGAAGCATGAAACGGCAAGTCCGGTAAGCAGAGACTTGCCCGGGAATGGGTTGATTCGTGTATTAGTGGCGGAATAATTTATGTTTCCGACCTGCGCAACCGGGAATATATCGGATTAAATTCCATTATTTTGCCGGTAATAATTATGTCAGCAAAACTTGTTATCACGCCAGAGGGTTTAGAAGAATGGGACACGAAGGGGAAAAAGGCCCATACCAACCCGCTTTTAAAAGTGATGGCCGATATCCTGTCTTACCTTTTCCACCCGGTATTTGTACCCTTGTATGTGATTGCATTTTTACTTTTTGTTGAACCATTCCTGTTTCCCGGTTCATCCCCTTTGGAAAAAACGTTGACCCTGGGCAGGGCCTTTATTAATTATACATTTTTTCCTTTGGTAAGCATATTACTTTTAAAAGGCCTCAAACTGATCCGTTCCATCAGATTAAAAGATCAGAAAGACCGCATTATTCCCTTCATCATCTGCAATATCTGGTATTTCTGGATGTGGTATGTGTGGCGGGGGCTGCCAGGCGTTCCGGTACAGCTGATTGCCTTTGCAATGAGCGTTTTCCTCGCTTCTTCAATAGGGCTGTTCTGTAATATTTATATAAAGATCAGCATGCATGGCATTGCGCTGGGAACAGCCGCTGCTTTTCTCTGCCTGCTTACCTTCGATCCTTCATCTCCCAACCTGAGCATATACCTGGCCATTGCACTATTAATTACAGGTCTTGTTGGCACTTCCCGGCTATTGCTTGCCGATCATACACCCAAAGAATATTACCTGGGCGTAGCAGCTGGTATACTTGCTGTAATAATTGCAGCATGGATTAATCTTTGAGGAAGAAATTTTTTTGCACAAAAAATTAGTTTTATATTACTAAATATATTAGTTTTGCTGTTGATAATTTTTTTAAAACGGACAGCGCTAAATTGTATTTTTGGTTATGGCAAAGACAGATAAATCTCCTGAAGCAGATGTAAACAATGAAAAGTTCAAAGCGCTTAAGCTTACCATGGAAAAGATCGATAAAGATTATGGTAAGGGCAGCGTAATGATGATGAATGAAAAAGCTGTAGAAAATCATGCAGTTATTTCAACAGGGTCTATAGGGCTCGACACTGCCCTGGGCATTGGCGGCTTGCCCCGCGGCCGTGTTATTGAGATATACGGACCGGAATCGTCCGGTAAAACAACCATTGCAACCCACGTAATTGCACAGGCACAAAAAAAAGGAGGCATGTGCGCCATTATTGATGCGGAACACGCTTTTGACAGTGTGTATGCAAAAAAACTGGGCGTAAATGTTGATAATCTTTTGATCAGCCAGCCTGATTATGGCGAACAGGCGCTTGAAATTGCAGACAGGCTGATCCTTTCCGGCGCACTGGATGTAGTAGTGATCGATTCCGTAGCAGCGCTGGTGCCTAAGAGTGAGCTGGAAGGTGAAATGGGCGACAGCAAAATGGGGTTGCATGCCCGTTTGATGAGCCAGGCATTGCGTAAGCTTACTGCCACCATTTCAAAGACCAATACCATTTGTATTTTTATTAACCAGCTGCGCGAAAAAATAGGTGTCATGTTCGGCAATCCCGAAACCACTACCGGGGGTAACGCGCTTAAGTTTTACGCATCGGTAAGGCTGGATATCCGCCGCCAGACGCAAATTAAAGATGGAGACGCCACAATCGGCAATCACGTAAAAGTAAAAGTGGTTAAAAATAAGGTGGCTCCCCCTTTCCGCGCCGCCGAATTTGATATTATTTTTGGTGAGGGCATCTCAAAAACAGGCGAGATCATTGATATGGGTGTTGACCTTAATATCATCCAGAAAAGCGGCTCCTGGTATAGCTATAATAACGATAAACTGGGACAGGGGCGCGATGCTGTCAAAAGCCTCCTGATCGATAACCCGGAACTGGCAAACGAAATTGAAACAAAGATCAGGGAGAAGATTGAAGAGTTGAAAAGCGCTTAACCTCTGTATAAAATTTTTGGACGGGTTAGTGAGCCGCTTCATTTTGGAGCGGCTTTTTTAGGGTATGTTGTCTCTTGGTGTCGGAATGCTGTTCGAGGTGTCCTCGCCTCTAACCTTTATGTTATCGCCTCATGGCGATACATATTCCTGTATGCTTTCCTCCCTTACATCAATCAAATGCGCGGCTTCAATCAGTTTTGCTAAATGGCGGTGCACCTTGAGGGGAGCAGCGGGTGCAAAACTGTCATCCCCGCAAAATGCTCCATCTACAACCTGTTCCCAGTAGTGCAGCCAGTTGGTTAGCGACTGGTAGCGGAAAAACTTTTGAAACACCAGGTAAGGATTACCATATTCTTTTTCAGACAGGTGGCGCGGAAACTCCTTCCACGCATCGGAGCTAACATAATGGCTGCAATAGTATTTTTTATTGGACAAGTCTTCCCCTTTAATGACAATAGTACTGTGCTTTTCATGCTTTAAAGCATGTGCCGCTTTTATATTTTATAAGTGAGCGGATGAGCTTCATATATAGCAGCATATCTCCTGTTGCTTTGCCTTTGTACACGCCTGCTCCGCTGGCGCTGCTGACCAGCTTTTTCACCAGCTTTCGTAAGTCGTGTACATGGGCTTCGGCGAAAATACCGGCAAAAACCTGGTAGGGGTTTGTAAGGCTGTCGTTCAGCCAGCAATGAGTTTCAAACGGGTCTTTGGTGTGGCCTGGCTTGCGGCAGGCGTTTTGTACAGGTTTGGCAACGGCGTTGTTCATAACAAAAATTTTTTAGGTTTGCACCGCGCACAAAAAAGGCGTGATGCTCAACTTACCGCTTTTGAGGTACTGGTATACCCTTGGAGCAGATAAGAGAGCCCACGCCCAGTTGTATTGACAATTTAATTTAGTTTCATTTTATATATTTGGGTTATCAAAATTCATGGAAATGGCAACACAAATAAAACTAAGTAAAAAAGAGTTTCAATATTTAGAAGAGCAAAAACATTCCAAAGATCTAAGTTTACGTAAATACAATCGGATAAACATATTGTTACTGTTGAACAAGGGGAAAAAGAGTAAAGAGATTGAGGATTTTTTGGATGTGGACAGGATAACGGTTTGGCGTGTAAAGAAACGCTATCAGGAATATGGGATCGAAAAGGCTTTGGAGGAAGATAGTCGTCCCGGGCAGCCAATAAAATATACAGTAGATCATGAAGCGGCATTGGCGGCATTGGCCTGTGGCCCCTGTCCTGAAGGCCGGAATCGCTGGACAATACGCCTGCTTACAAAGGAAATAAAAAGCAAGCCCGGATTTGAGTCTGTAAACAGGGAATCGGTAAGATTAGCGCTAAAAAAAATGAATGTAAGCCTTGGTTAAAAAAGATGTGGTGCATACAGCAAATAACGCCCGAGTACAGAGAACGGATGTACCGTTTATTAGATTTGTACAAAATGCCTCATGATCCGAAAAATCCGGTAATCTGCATGGATGAGAAAAGTAAACAGTTGCTGGAAGATAATCGAAAACCCATTGCACCCAAGCCGGGTTGTTTGGAAAAGTACGACTATGAATACAAGACAAACGGCACGTGCAATATATTTATGGCGGTAGTTCCCAAAGCTGGTATACGATACACAAAAGTGACCGATACGAGGAAGAAAGATGATTTTGCCAGGTTTGTTTTGGATTTAGTGGAGAAATATTTTCCGGATGCGGAATATATTCAATTAGTGATGGATAACCTCAATACTCATTTCGAAGGCTCGTTGTTAGAAACGTTTGGCAAACGTAAAACGAAAGCATTAATGAAGAAACTGCAATTTATATATACTCCCAAACATGCCAGTTGGCTGAATATGGCAGAAATAGAGATCAATATCATGGACAGGCAATGTACCGGTGGAAGAATAGCAAGTAAAGAAATAGTGGAGGCCGCATTAAAAAACTGGACTAAGCAAAGAAATGAAGACAGGTGTACTATAGAATGGAAATTTACTAAGCAGGATGCAGATAAGAGGTTATCTAAACAATATGTTTCACAATTAACTTGTCAATACAACTAGTGTTTTGCTTTGTGGTTTGGTACAATATTGTCATCTGTGTTTGCGAAAGCCAAACATTTTCGTTTGCCAGCCTTACTTCAATCTTTGTGTCTCCTCCCTCTGTTTGATAAATTAAAATCTCGCTTTCCATATAGTGAGCTGTTTATTCAATTTTCAGTATGCTCTTTTTGTCCATCTTTTTAATTGTTTGATATTTTGTTTCAATTCCATCTTGAATTTTATCCTTGTCTTTCTTTTGCTTACTT
This sequence comes from Niabella sp., assembly GCA_047606125.1. Lineage (GTDB taxonomy): Bacteria > Bacteroidota > Bacteroidia > Chitinophagales > Chitinophagaceae > Niabella. The sequence continues at coordinate 6,379 of JASGEW010000069.1, forward strand.
CTGCGCCTATGAATGCGGTTCTATATTATTCTGAACTGAATTATGTTATAAAAACCGAAGCACACTGGTCAGGAAACCATCGTGAGTCGAGGGTTAGCAAGGGTTAAAAATCTTGAGCCCATTTATCCCCCCGCCTGCTTATATGCCTTGGGTGTTTCGCCGGTAACTTTTTTGAACGCAGTGGAAAAATAGGAAGGCGAGGAAAAACCGCACTGGTAGGCTATTTCAGACAAAGACAACCCTTCATGCCTTATAAGGTATTTGGCTTTTTGAATGCGCTTGTTGAGTATATACTCATTAATGTTTACATCCAGCACAGGCTTTAGCTTCCTGTATAATTGAATTTTGGAAATACCTAATTCGCTGCAAATATCCTGTATAGAAAAGCTTTCATTATTGATATTCTGATCCACAATAGCATTGAACCGGGCCAGGAACGCTTTATCGTTTTTCTTACTAATGGTGCCGGGCATTTCATCTGACAACGAAACAGATAAATGCTTTTTCATCACATTGCGGCTTTCCAGCAGGTTCTGAATAGTTTGCTTCAGCACATCAATGTTGAATGGTTTTGTAATGTAGGCATCTGCTTTTGTTTTAAGGCCTTCCACTTTGTTTTCATCTGCGGTTTTAGCGGTTAAGAGGATGATGGGGATGTGTGCTGTACGCGCATCATATTTTAAAATTTTCGTCAACTGGATGCCATCTGTATTAGGCATCAGGATATCAGATATAACGATGTCCGGCATTTCTTCAAAGGCCATCTTTATGCCTTCCCTGCCGTCGTTGGCCGCTATTATATTATAGTCTGCCGTCAGCCTGCTTTGCAGGAAGTCCCTTAAATCGCTGCTGTCTTCCACTATCAGGACGGTATAAGGGTTACCCCCCGCTGCCGCGCTTTCATCTGGAGCAGGAAGTGGCTTGCTGTCGTGTAATGCATAGTTTTCGATCCATGAGGGTACCTGGCTTACATATTCTTTTGATTGACTGGCAGCCATTTCTGCTTCGCTGAAATGGGCATTGCCCAAAGGCAATTGTATGCAAAAAACAGCTCCTTTATTTTTTTCGCTCACCACACGTATCGTTCCTTTGTGCATTTCTACAAACTCTTTTGAAAGCGCCAGGCCCACGCCGCTGCCGTTTTCGTTCTGCACCGTACCATGATAGAAAAATTCAAATAAGTGCGACTGCTCCTCTTCGTTCATGCCCAGTCCCGAATCTTCTATCTTCACTATTACATTTTTATCTTCTTCATCCTTTTCAAGCATTACATAAATGTGGCCGTTGGTGCCGGTAAATTTGAAGGCATTGGAAAGCAGGTTAAAGAATACTTTTTCCATCTTTTCCGGATCTATCCAGGCTTTAATAGCCGGTTCTTTAGTGATCAGCCGGCAATCTATTTGCCTTTGCCGGGCCAGCACTTCAAAAGATTTTATAATGTCCTGCGTGAAGCCTACAATATCTGCCTGCTGTGCCTTCAGCTGCATTTTGTTCTGCTCTATTTTCCTGAAGTCCATCAACTGGTTTACCAGCAGCAAAAGCCTTGCTGCATTTTTTTTGATAAGGGAGAACTGGTACCGGGTATGCTGGGGCGTTTTGGGATTGTTGAGCGATTCCTCCGCCGGCGCCATAATGAGCGTTAACGGGGTTTTAAGCTCGTGCGACACATTTGTAAAGAAGCTGATCTTTTGCTCGCTTACTTCCTGCACTTTTTTGGCCATGCTATTGATTTGCTCGCTTTTGGAAAGTATTTCCAGGTTCTGTAGCTGCAACTGCTTATTGGCCCTGATGTTTTTCCTGCGAAAATATACCAGCATTCCCGATAAGGTTAAAAGCAATAATAAGGTAGCCAGCAGAATATTGATGAGGTTGCGCTGGGTGTTAAAGGTTTTGGTTTGCTGCTTTAAAAGTGTTTCCTGTCGTATAATGTCTTTTTGCTGCGCAACGATCTGGTTAAACTGCTGCTGCATCATGCCCGCGTTGGTGCTGTCTACTATGATCGTTCTTAAAAAATCACGCTTGGATACTTTTTGCTGATTAAGTATTTGGGCAGCAGCTCTGATAGCTTCGCCGCCGCCTGTAGGATACAATACCGATGCCAGCAGGGTGCCATCCTCAATATAATTGAGCCCGGTACCGGCCTGCGCATCCACGCCTATTACTTTAATACCGGGGAATCCCAGTTGTTTACAAACTTTTGCTGCTGTTGCAGCCATTATATCGTTGTGCGCAAAGATCAACTGTACATTCTGCAGCTCATTTCTTAATAACGGCAGTTGCTGCTCCACGCTTCCTGACAGCCAGTCGCCATTAATAAGATGGCGGATGGTAATACCCGGGTACTTAGCCAGCTCATCGCCAAATCCCTTTTCTCTTTGCTTGGCAGGTGTAGAGGACGGAAGCCCTGTAATTTCAATGATGGCCCCCCGCTCTTTCAGGTAACGGGCTGCGTATCTTGCTGCTAATGCCCCCACTTCCGTGTTATCAGCGCCTATAAAGCTATTATACGAGTTGGAGCTGATGTTACGGTCGACCGTAATGACTGGTATTCCGCTTTTATATATTTTGTCAATAATGGGCGTCAGTGGCTCGGCTTCGTTGGGCGATACGATCAGCAGGTCTATTTTTTGAGCCAGCAGCTCGTTTATCTGCGCTATTTGTTTTGAAGAATTGTAGCCCGCTTCTTTATAAATGATTTTCAGTTGCGGATTAAAAACCAGCTCCCGGTCTATTTCCTCCTTCATCGATTTACGCCAGGCGTCTCCCTCTCCCAGTTGCGAGACCCCTATAATATAGGTCTTCTCCTCTTTTGTTTTACAGGACGTAACGCACAGCAGCAAACAAAAGATATAAACAAAAAATCGTAGCCAGTTTAAAAATTGTATCATTGGATTTAACAATCGAATTAAAAGTAAGCAATATAATGGCCTGTATTGATATTATTTTTAAACGTGTTTTAAAAAGTGTAAATTTGGGAAAATACGTTTTATGGAGACATCTGTAATCAGGCAAAAACTACATCAATTTATAGATACTGGTGATCAAAAATTACTTAAACTAATGTATGCTCTCGCCAGTGAATACTGGCAAAATGCAGAAGGCGACGTTTCTTCTGAATTCAGCGAAAACGATATTGCACGTTATGAAACCAGGCGAACTAACCGTCTGAACGGGCTTAGCAAAACGTATGACTGGGACAAAGCTAAAAGAAAAATTACCGGGAAATAGTAATTCCTATGAACTATAGATTGTTCATACAGGAGGAAGCCATAAATGATATTGAGATAGCTTTTGAATGGTACGAGTCTCAATAGAGCGGGTTGGGCTATGAGCTGATTGAAGAAATAGAAAATTGCTATCAGCAAATATGCGACAATCCTAATTATTTTGGTTTTGTTAATAAAGTATTTCGCCGGATACATCTCGACCGCTTCCCTTATAGACTTATATATGAAGTTGAAAACGACATGGTAATTATCAACAGTTTTGATCACACCAAACAAGACAGGAACTATTAAAAAGCTCCTGCATTCTTTTTTACCCTCCTGAGCTTTCCCTTTAAAGAAGCTTTCTTTTTTCAAAGAACCCTAAACAAGTGTCACCTACCTGTAAAGTATGTGATATTTTTTTAAAAATATTCGGTACTTTTTTAAAATAACAAAACAAATCCTTTTCTTCTCTGAAGATACAAGAAATTAATAATCAGAAACTTAATACGAAAAATAAAAATATCGAAAGAGATAAAGTATTTGTTACAAAAACAAAATAAATACGTCCACCCGCTACGCTATTTTCACTGCCTGAAAAATAAATAACGATCAGGCATATGAAAAGTAAATTGGTATTCTGGAGTATTGTAATTGCGCTTGGCGGCTTGCTGTTTGGTATGGACGTTGCCGTCATTTCCGGCGCCGAGCAACAAATACAGCATATATGGAACCTTAGTGATGTATTACATGGTCAGGCCCTGGCATCTGCCTTATATGGAACGA
>JASGEW010000070.1:0-3705 GCA_047606125.1 Niabella sp.
CCTACAAAGGAACACATTAACAACAGGGATAATACCGGTTTTAATTTCATCATATAGAAAATGGTCATTTAGCTGGTAAAAGTATAATTTTCCCGTTATCAGAACCTAACAGTTTCCTTCAGTTTAATATCTTCAGAGGATGCGCCTATATAAAATGTAAAAGCGCCGGGTTCCATCACCCATTCCATCTTTTCATTTAGTAACGAAAGGCTGTGCCGGCTTACGCTTAGCTCAACAGTTTTTTCCTCACCGGGGTTGAGCGATACAGGGCTATAGGCGCACAACTCTTTATCGTAGGGGATCACACTGCCTGTATTATCTCTTACATAAACCTGGGCAATTTCAGTTCCTTTAATATCGCCGGTATTTTTGATTTTAAATGACAGCTTGATAGCGCCCTTTTCTGTAAACCCTGCTGTATCTATCCTAAGCCCGTTATATGCGAATTTTGTATAGCTCAATCCATGTCCAAAGGGGTATAAAAAGCCCGTAACGGCCGCATTACCGCCATTGGCATCTGCCGGGTACATTGGGAAAGATAATGGCACCTGGCCCACATGCTTTAATACAGCAACAGGAAGCCTGCCCGAAGGATTATACTTACCAGTAATAACATCCGCAACAGCAGTACCATTAAATTCCCCTGCATAAAAGTTTTGTATAATAGCAGGCACTTTTTCTGCAGCCCAGGTAAAGCTGGCAGGACGACCGCCTGTGTTTACCAGGATCACCGGCTTATTTAATGCCATTATTTTTTTGATCAGCTGCTCCTGCCGGCCAGGTAATGCAAGGCTGAGCCTTGAAGCGCTTTCCCCAACTGTTTTAGCATTATCGCCAACAGACAAAATAATGATATCGGCTTCACTTCCTGTACGTATTGCTTCCTGTAAAAGGGCATCTTCTTCCCCGCTCAAAGGAAAATCTTTAATATCGCTTTCCGGGAAATGCGGATCGGTATGCTTACATCCTTCGGCATATAATATTTCAGCGCCCGGCATTGCGGTGGCTATTCCCTCAAAAATTGTTACGGCAGCAGTACGTACAGGGCCATAACGGCTTAGCAGGCTTTTCTTTTCTTTAGCGTTAGGGCCAATGACCGCTATTTTTTTACCGGCAAAATCTTTAAGCGGTAAAAGATCTTTCTCATTTTTCAGCAACACAACACTTTGGCGGGCGGCATCCAATGCCAAATCCGTCGCCTCTTTATTATGTACAACTGCCGTTGCGTTCGGGCCAAGCACATAAGGCCGGTCAAAAAGCCCCAGCCGGAATTTCACGCTCAATACTTCCCCTACTCTTTCATCTAAAGTGAGCTGACTTATTTTCCCGGATGTTACCGCCTGTTGAACCGCATGTATAAAAGGCGTTGGCGACGAGAAATCGGTTCTCACATTCAGCCCTGCATTGATGGCCATAGCAGCGGCATCTTCCATATTATCGGTTACATAATATTTTTCATAAAGGTCTTCAAAAGCATGGCTGTCGCTTACAGTGTAGCCTTTAAAGCCAAAGCGTTTACGCAGCAGATCCGTCAGAAAATATTTATTAGCAATGATCGGAACCCCGTCATAATCATTATATGATACCATTACTCCCATCATTGCAGCCTGTTGTATTACCATTCTGAAAGGCTCCAGTAATTTAGCCATCATTTCGCGGGGAGCTATCATTGGGTGCGTACGTACATAACCATCGCTGCCTGCAAGCGGAATGCTATATACGGCAAAATGCTTGCCTGTTGAGGCTACTCCCTGCGACTGTAAACCCAATACATTAGCTACTCCGAGAGTTCCCACCAAAAAGGGATCGCTGCCATAAGTTTCTTCTATACGTCCCCAGCGCGGGTCCATAGCCACATCCAGGATAGGAGAATAAACATTGGTATATCCCAGAGCCCTTGCCTCCCGTCCGGTTACAATGCCTATCTGGTTAACCAGGCCACTGTTAAAAGTACATGCCTGTGCTAACTGGGAGGGGAAATAAGTGGCTTTCATGTGATTGAGCCCTCTTATTCCCTCCGTTGTAAAATCAACAGGAATGCCCAATCTTGTATTTTCAATAAACCAGCGCTGGATGATGTTGATTGCTTTTGTATGGTCGGCATAAGGAAAAGCAAATAACGTGTCTGTTCTTAAACCGGTAAGCTGCTCATCAATATTAGCGATGCCATCTTTCCACACACTGTCGCTCCATGAGGGCAATGGCAGCCTGTCTTTAAGAACAGCGCCATAACCATATAAAGTGGCCAGTTGACAGGCTTTCTCCTGCAGGGTCATTTTTTTCAACAGGTCCTGCACCCTGTCAGTTACGGATTGCCGGGGATCTTCATAGATATCTTTACTGCCGTTTTTATTAAAATCGACCCAGCCTGATTTGTATATTTTAGAAGACAACGGTAAAAAACGCAATACGGTATCCCCTTTGAAGCCAGTCCCTCTTTTAAGAGCGCCCCCCTTGTACTGATCTGTAATTTGAGCAGATGCTGATACTGAAACCCAAAAGCATACGATACAAAAAGATTGTTTGAGAAGTCCCATAGACACAAATTTGAAAGTAATAACAGCGATGAAATCTGTAAAATACGATCAAAAATAGGTACATCTCTTAATACTAAGAATCCGGGGGCAATGTTTTAATAAGTAGGAAGATATGCAGAGCATACTTATTATTTTCTGCCGTTTTAACTTTAGTTCATTTCGAAGTATCCCCACAAAAATTGAAAAGAGTTTTGAAGGGGAACTTCCATAAAAAATTTTCATTCATTCTTTGTATAACCCGCCTGCCGGACAGGCAGGTTTATGAATGAAAAATTTCATGTACGTTTTCTCTTCATCCTCATGCGTCGGATTCACGACATGACGTACTTATCGTACTGGACCTGCAGATACCTTTTATCACTTAGGCATTGTTTTATGCTGGCTATCTTTTGTTCATCTGGTAGCAAAATTTTTGAAACCATTTTATATAGCCAAAGTGCTCGTATTCTGTAGTAAGCATATTACGATGCTCTACTGTATTCAATGGATATTGGCTTTTACAGCAATGATTACTATTTCGTACAAAGGAATGGACCTAACCAATACCATAGTATTTATGCTGCTCACTACTATTATGACTTTCATTTCCTGCTATTTAATAAATATATTATGCAACAAAAAATATACGATATAATGGGTATCGGAATCGGGCCTTTCAACCTGGGCCTTGCGGCACTTTGCGATGATATACCCGAACTAAGCTGCATTTTTATTGATAGTAAACCAGCGTTCGATTGGCACCCTGGTATGATGATACCCGGCACCCGTATGCAGGTGCCATTTTATGCTGACCTGGTTACACCGGTAAATCCCCGCAGTCGTTATTCCTTTTTAAATTATCTATGTGAAACCAATAAAATTTACCGCTTTGGAATAAACGAGCAACTTTTTATTACACGAAAGGAATACAATAACTATTGCCAATGGGTTTCCTCGCTTCTGAAAAACTTACGTTTTAATGAAACCTGTACATTGATTGAGTGCTCCGGAGAGAATATCAGCAGTCAATTGTTGAAAAAGAAACCCAATGCTGCCGCACAAGCCTTTCGGTATGCCGCCAATGCATTGCAAAAAAGCAACCACTGGTTAGGTGATTATTTTAGAAGAATGAAAGCCAAAGGCGGAAACAAATATGCCATCGTGGCTACTGCAAGAAAGCTGGCCATCA
>JASGEW010000071.1:0-29586 GCA_047606125.1 Niabella sp.
ATTTGTATGTAGACTGATAGTTCCTGATACGGCTTAATGTCTCTTTATTTATCTTTCTCCGATTTGCATCGAAGAACCATCCCCATTTATTAAAATATTTTATTGCTGAAAAAATGTGATATTTTAATAATTTATAGTTTGCATAGGACCCCTTTTCAAAATTATGTGTAATACTCACATGAGGATAGAAAACAGTTTTTGAAACTTCATTTAATCTTCTGCTCAGGTCCACATCTTCCATATACATAAAAAAACGCTCGTCAAACCCGCCCGTTTTTTCAAGAATTTTGTTTCGCAAAAACATAAAGCAACCCGACAAGTTAGGAACTTCAGCTATTCGGTCGTACAAAAACCCTTCAATATCATACTTTTCATTAATCAATTTTGAAAGTCGGGGGAAAAGGGCAAACCGGCGAACTATAAGATTGAGGGGGGTAGGAATTAAGTTGCAAAGTTTTTGGAGTTCTCCATTGGCATAAAACACATTGGGCATTACATTTCCAATATCAGGATTCAATTCCATAAATAAGAAAAGTTCATCCAGTATGGCAGGCATAAATGTAACATCGGGGTTTAAAATAATATGATACGGATAGCCCTCTTCTAAGCTTTTCTTAATTCCCTTATTATGGGCGCTGCCAAACCCCGGATTATCGTTTGATGGGATATAAATAATTTTATTGCTTATTGCTGCCAAAGATTTCAGCTCATCGGTGGGGGAATTATCGATAAGATATAGTATCTCACTTCTCCTATGCTCAACAAAACTCCTGATAGCCCGGGATACTACTGCCGGATTATTGTTGTAAAGAACGATAGCTCCTGAAATATATTCTTTTTTGCTGATTAAATCTTTCAAATTAAAATATTTCGACGGTTATTACTTTTTTGGTAACATGAGGGCCCAAATAATACCAAAAAGATTATTAAAGATCAAACTATACGCAAATTTACAGGTTGCTTAAGAAATATAAATGTTATAAAATAAAAAAGAAAGTATATTACCTTAAAACATTTCCCATGAATATTTATTATTGTTTTGGGCCATGGGGAATTTCCATAAAAATTTTTCATTCATTCTTTGTGTCATTTATGAATGAAAAATTTCATGTACGTTTCTCTTAAAAACATATTTTAGCAACACTTTAATAAGCTGCAGCCTAAACAATATTTTTTTAGCCAATTTATACCGGCTCTTACCGGCTCCGGATGATGTTGCATTGCTATTATGCACCCTGTAGTAAATCAGTTTCTTTTCACTAAATTTTACTTTAAAAAAAAGTTCGGCTATTATTCCTATCCACTGATCATGCATAGGAATTTTTTTTGGAAAAGGAAGCACAGCAGCTTTTACTTTATTGTTGAATGCCATACAACATCCCATATAACTATTTTTCCAAATATTATATAAAACCCCGGCCCTGGAACGGTTTAGTTGAAAAAATGAAGGTTCTCTGATATTGGTGATATTCCTCTCAAAAAGCGTGCAGTCGCTCAACACTAAATCGTATCCGCCCGTTAAATTTTTCATTACTTCCTCCACTTTATTATCTTTCCAGATATCATCCTGATCGCAAAGGAAAAAATATTCTCCGGTAGCATGCTGCAAGGCATTTTCAAAATTGCTGAGAATGCCTTTATGAGGGTTCATATATATTTTAATGCGCCTGTCTTTAAAGGATTCCAGTATGGTCAAAGTAGCATCTGTTGAATGATCATCAGAGATAATAATCTCATCTTCTTCTTTAAGCTGGGGTAATATGGACCGGATTTGTTGCACAACATATGACTTACCATTATAAGTGGCTATACAGACTGATATTTTACCTCTTATTTCCAAATTAATCCTTTAAATACTTTCTGAATAAAAGGGGCGAAGATAACTTAAATCAGGTATACCACTACCAATGTTGTTTTAATTGTTTTGTTATAAACATGCCTTTATTTGTATATAATATTTGACAGTTAGGTTAAAAATACATATATTCATTATTGATAAATAATTAATAGAGCCTAATGATAACTGTCAACAATATAACCCAGCTTAAATCCCTGCAAATACCATCAGACAATTATGCAAAAGTTTTAGGGTATAATGATCCGGAAGATGATGGCGGCGGCGATTTTTTCTGGGACAGTAATGATGTATTAAGTTCAGAAGATGGTGGCCTTATCTTTGAGTCAACTGTATTGGGTAGTTCCGGCAGATGGAAAAGATTATATTCAGGCGTCATAAATGTGCGATGGTTCGGCATTGCAGGAGATGGATCAGATGAGTCTGATAAACTTCAACAAGCTTTAGATAGTTTAGGTAATCCACTATCTAAAACCTGCCTCTTAATTCCACCAGGAATTAATATCACTATAAAAAAGACTATAACAATTCCTTGCTCATGTTCGTTTATTGGCACTGCTGCAAGCTCCGTTATAACAGCTGATTATAATGGCTGGTCGGGAGCGGATTACAGGGCAATCATTGTAAAAAGCCGGGAAGGAGTTAATTATAACTTACAGGAATTTAATCAAATCATAGGTGGTTTCCGCTTATCCGGCTTAAACAATTCTGAAATAATTTCAACCGGGATTTTCTTTGGCACAGATCAAGATATTACTTTAGGAACAGCCGTAAATTACGCTTGCTATAATATGGTTATAAAAGAGCTGATTGTAACGAACTTTGATACGGCTTACAAAATTAAAGAATGCTGGAGTTGTAATTTCAATGATATTATGGCAATGTATTGCAGGGTGGGTATTGAAATTAAAGGGAAAGTGGTCAACACAACCTTCAACAGGGTGCGGCTTACAAATGCAACAAAATCGAATACAAGCAGCACCGAACTCAGGTATGGCGTTTACATCGCTAATTATTTGTACCAGGGCTCTGCCGGACGACCAGAGGGAATCATATTCAGCCCTGGTTGCCTGGTATACGGTTTTGATAACAATCTCTATATTTTAAGCGTGCTTGTTTTTAGAATAAGCGATAGTGTACTGGATGGCGCTGCTGCCGATTGTGTTGTTTTATCTGCTGTTGCAAATGCCTCCCTTAAGGGCTGCTACCTTTATTCTGCCGGTACATCAGCAAGATTAATTAAACTTTTGGCAGTACATGTTTCGGACACAAAGATCGAAATTTCGGATAATCATTTAATTGGCAACAGCTCAGGATCACAATATGGTATTGAAAATGTTGGAAACCGTAGGGGAGTTCACATTCATCGTAACGAGTTTCAGAACCTGCATACAGCAATATTTGCCAATTACTTAAACTATTCATCTATTAAGGACAATTATAGCATAGGCCTGTCTAACAGGATGATTTATTGTCAAAGCGATTGTTCCGGAACCATAATTGACGGTAATTTTACTGAAGAAAACTGTCCCGTATTAGTATGTCATCCAACTACTTCCTCTCAATTAATTATAGGCACTAATACTTCTGGCAATACAAAAACCTATTTCAGAGGAAAAGTAACGTTAGCGGCCAGCTCTACCTCTGTTTTATTAAGTAACTCTCTATATAATTCCGAATTATATTTAAGATGCTGGACAGTTATTAAGCCCACCAGGAGCATAGGGAATTATTACATAGTTGAATCGGCAGATGCTTTAACGCCCAGTGCCTTATTAAATATTGAAACAGCACCAATTGAAGATGTTGTTATCTATTACGAAGTAAAAGCAGTACCATACACTTTGGTTTAATCTGATAAATTCATAGTATATTTTAATGATATTTCTTAGCCTTCACCCACTCCAAACGGAGCGAAAACCTGAACTATAAGTTTTTTCTAAATAAAACAGTTTGGAATATACTATCAGGAGTGTTAAAATTCCCGTAGAGCTGACTAGAAGTGGATTGGTTCCTGCAATAAATAGATAACAAGTATAAGCGATTATAAAATAAGTACAATTATACACCTCTCTTTTCTTAATCATTACAAATAACGGGAACAAAAACACTGAAAGAAATAATAGCCCTATTGGCAAACCAAATAATCTTATAATTTCAAAATATGTCCATTCTGACTGAACAATATAAGCATTTGACCCTTTCGAAAAGAAACGACTACCCAATCCCTGTCCCCAAATAAAATACTCGGGTTTTCTAATTAGTTCTTCTTCCATCGATGTAATGTGTCCAGATTTTACAGTGGCTGAAGTTTCCTTCTGCTCTACAGAAATATGAAATAAATAAAATATTCCTGCAATTAACCCAACTATTATGGTGCCAATAAAAAACATACGAATAAACTTAGTTTTTATCTTAATGAACGGGATTAATATTAGGATTACAACTAAAGCAATCATGTTGGCTCTTGTAGCACTTAGAAATAATGCAACGGCATACAATATAACCTTCAAAATATTTTTTATTTTGCTGCGGCCTGTAAAAAACTTATCCCAATAATAAGCAAGAGGAAAGGCCAAAAGTGCAGAGGTTTTATAATATAACATTAATACCTGAAAGCCAAGGTAGTCACGTAGAGAAAACATAGCTGCATTCTTTTGAACAACTAAAAACACACTTATTTTAGAATATAATCCCATATTATAGAGATAGAGAAAATAGCATGAAATAACGATAACTGGAATAAAAACGGCCGCTTTTAATAGTATTTTTTCCATGTTTATTTGCTGATCGTTAATAACAAAGATCAGACAAAATAATACTATTGATTTAATAAAGCCTAACGCGAAATCTTCATCATCCAAATTCGACTGGAGAATAGCAATAGTTATACCGTAAATACTAGTAAAAAGCAAGATAAAAAAGCAAATAATAGCTGTACGATCTACATTCTTTATTGACTGTTTAGATTTAATAATCAACCAGACTAAAAGAATTAATCCTAACAGTGGTATTTTTAGATTAAAAATTAAATCAGCAGGATCTAATATCAAAACTGAAACAAAAATAAAAATTATTATTTGTAGTAATTTCTTCATTTTAAATAATGCCTATCCGTTTTTTTGATTTTTATAAATCAGCACTATATTGTTTAATATAATATTTATAAAATATAGTCAAAAAAGCAATATCCTTGTAAAGGATTGAAAGTTTTATACTTCGAAGAAATACCCAAAAACCCGAAAAAAGCCGCTCTTTAGCTGATTTTGCAGTAATTACTGCCCCGTACGAATAGTGTCGAAATCTAAATTTGGCTGCATTAATATTTTTTTCGGCAATATCTGATAAGGTGTGGTTCGCATAAATAGGTAATACAAAAAAATATTTTTCCGTCTTTTTAAATTTCATAAAAAAATCAAAATCACTAAAATATAATTTGATTCGCTCATCGAACCACAAAATTGAGGATTTTAATCGTAATAATGTCCCGCTATTTAAAATTGCTTTTTTTTTACATACAAACTTACCAGGCCTTGCATTTTTCCAAAGGAATCCTTTGCTTATAATGTATCTGCAAGGTGAGTATATTGCACCATTTGACAAAAGAATTGGAACAAATAAAGATATTTCTTTCTCCTTGAGTAAATATTTAGTATAAATGTCCAATGCCCCTTTAGGAAATTCAGTGTCTTGGTCCAACAATAATACAGATTGAAATTTATGCTTTAATCCGTATTTTATACCTTCATTGTAACCTTTACTAACTCCGGAGTTTTTAGAATCGTGAACATATATCACTTTTAAAGGTAAAGAAGAAAGCGCCTGTGGGCGTGGGCTGTTATCATATACTAATAAACAATACTGATTTACCTCCTCTGAATTTGCCAATAATGTTAAATAACTTTTACTTTCCTCCAGCTTAATATTGTAAAGTACAATAACAAGCAGAATATTTTTATTAGGTACCATAAAAAATCTCTTTAAGCCAATTATCAATATATAAATAGTCAATATTTACCGTATCCTTACCTTCAGCAAAAGAATCTATATCCTTTATGTAATCCGAATAGATACGAACAGCACTTGGATTAAAAAAAAACTCGTTCTTTATATTTAGATTTGTAGTTACTAATTTTTTACCGCTTGCAAGCGTCTCGATTGTTCTAATAGTTTGCCCCACCTGTCCAGACACCGGTACATCCAGAACAACTTTTGCTCTGGTAAATAATTTAGACACCTGTGATCTAGATAAGGGCTCGCGAAAAACATATTTACTGTTAGAAATGGCATTCCAAAAATTTCTATATTTTCCTAAAAAAATATATTTAGTGATATGGGCCAGCTTGGTAAAAACACCGCGTTTTCTATATGGCACGTATAAATAAATAAAGCTATTTAAGTTCCTTTTCTCAGATAGTCTTCCTGTCTGATCTGCTATTTCTAAACGATTTAGGGTGGATGGAGAAACCGATCCAATATATAAAATATCAATATCCGCTTCTGTATTTTCAATATCTTTTTTTTTAAACTCGTCAGTGTAAAATAAAGGGAGATACTTTAACCCTTTATATTTTTTAACATCACTAAAATCGAATGAGAATTTTCTATCAAAGAATTTTAATATATTATCATATTTCCATACATTTAGTGAATCCCATAAGTATAAAATTGTTATAATGCCCTTATTTTTCTTTTTTATTTGCTCAATAAAAGAACCAGTAATAGAAAATCCTCCAATTACGAAGAGATAATCAAATTTTTTATTCGCAATTTTATGGATGATCTTTGAGGTAGTATAATTCTCTTTATAATATGAAGAAAATTTTCTTGCTATAATACCTAATAATCCTTTATTTACGTTAGGATCCTGAAAGTGTATTTTGTTTTCAAAAAACACTACTGTAGCGCCCTGCATCTCTAATGATTCTATAATTTTCGTATGATAATCATAAAAGACCTGTCCAATAAAAAGGATTCTTTTGCCTTTAAAACTTTCCATTACTTATACAAACCTTTAGCTTTCATTTCATTAACCGAGTGAGCATACAAATCTTTTTGCACGGGCTGCTGGTTAACCCACGCTGCAAACCGTTTAATTCCGTCCTGAAAGGTTACTCTAGGTGAAAAACCAAGTGCCGTACGTATTTTTTCCAGATCTGCAAAATTATGCCTGATATCACCCAACCTGTAATTTCCCGTAACGGTTACCGGTACCTCAATACCATAAGCATTAATTAAACTATCAGCCACTTCCATTACGCTAACCGGTGCGCCTAATCCAACATTAAAGGCATTATTGTTTGCTTCTTCCTTTTCTATAGCCAGTATAGTGGCATCTACAACATCTGTTATAAAAACAAAATCCCTACTTTCCTTTCCGTCTTCAAAAATATTCAGCGGGTTATTATTTTTGATACTTGTTGAAAAGATAGATAAAATACCTGTATACGGGTTTTTTAACGATTGGCCCGGGCCATATACATTTTGATACCGGAGGGCAACCCCTGCCATGCCAATAGAAGCGCATACCGTCATTACCAGTTGCTCCTGCGACTGTTTGGTAATGCCGTAAACCGAGGAAGGATGTATTTTAGAAGCCTCGTCTGTAGCTACAAGGTGCAACGGACCAGCACCCTCCATTGTCACTTCAAATTCGCCTGCAGACATGGCCTCCGGTTTTCTATGTGAAGGATACACATAGCCCAGTCTTTCGCTAAAGTATCTTCCTTCTCCATAAATTGAACGAGAGGATGCAACCACTACCTTTCTGACTTTTGTTTTTGAATTCGCAATAATATCAAGCAATAAGGCCGTACCATTCACATTCACATCACAGTATTTCTCTATTTCATACATTGACTGGCCGGTGCCGGTTTCAGCTGCATAATGCACAACAACCGAAACACCTTCCAGCGCCATTTGCAATTTACTACGATCCCTAATATCGCCATTAATAAATTGTACCTTATTCTTAATACTCATATATAAGGGCGAGCTTTCAGGAAATTCGCCATGAATTTGCGGCGAAAGATTATCCAAAACTGCCACATCATATCCTTTCGACAGAAGGGCCAATGCTAAGTTAGACCCTATAAAACCGGCTCCCCCGGTAATTAGAATTTTTTCCATATAATTATTTAACATAAATTTCATCAATACCTATCAGGCCGGGCCCTGTTGCTTCCACCCTTATATATCTGGCTTTTATTTTATTTCCCCTTACTGTAAATTGCTTACTTGTATTGGTACTATTCTTATCATACGAAGTGATTGTTAACCTGCCCCAGTTGGTATAAGTTTTTTCATCCAAAGAATAAGATACTTTATAGGTTGCAGGAAAAAACATTTTCACTGCCGCTGCTTCATTAAACAGAGAAGAAACTGAACTAAATGAAACCTGCGCACCCATATCAATCGTTGTACTCATTCTTCCTCCGTAAAAAACTACCCAACTGTTATTATTCAGCGACAGTGAGCCTTTAATACCATCGGTTAGCCCCCCATCACCGGCATGTATTTTACTCGAAGGATACAGGTTTGTAACTTTTTTATGTAACGCTTTATTATCCAGATAGTAGCTGCCAGAAGGGTTGGTTAGTAATTCGTTATACCCTGCCAGCATGTCCGACGATTTTTTCATATCTTCTCCAATCACACTTCCGCCATTACGATTATAATAATTGTTTAACCGTTTATAAGCTAACTGGCGAGCCGATGTATTTTGACTGTTGGCTTCGTAACCCATATTTCTTAAAAGCGCAAAATCAAACGGGCTTCCAAAATCCTCTACCCTATTCACTCTTACAGGATCTGACTTTACCAGGGCCAACGCTTTTTCAACTTCATTCTGGTATGTCAGAATATTTTCATTGCTTAAAAAATTACTACGAAAAGAAGCAGGATCATCAAACAATCCAAATTGCAGGTTGTATGATTTAGCCGACAGATACAGCTTTTGCAGAACTCCTTTTAAATTAGCAGCCGCTTTTCCATAGTAATGATCGCAAAAATCGTCTGTAATGGATTGTGCGCTTTTTTGGGGATACCAGCAAAGTATTGCCAGGAAATAAGACCTTAACTCATCAAAAGCGCCTCCTTTATAATAATTACCCTGCAGGAAAAAGCCTTTTATATTATATGCCGAAAAAAACTTTACATTATCCGCTACTGCCTGAAAATTCGGAAGCGGCATTTGATAGTATTTAAAATTAACAGCATAGTCCCACACCAGTATATTACGGGTAAGCGCTGTCCACGGCACAAATTTTTGCTGAATGCCCTGGGAGGCCAATGATTGAATGCGATTATAATTACCCGATGTACAAAATACCACCAAAACATTTTCTGCCGGCCTGGTTTTTTTGGGCGCTTCCTGGCTATAAGAGTAGGCAAGCGTTGCAATGGTTTTATCGGGAAAAACTTTTGCTACATCATTTACAAAGCGTATTAAACTTCCCGCAGCAGCGCCTTCCTGTTTATTAATCTGCTGGCATTGTACGCACTGGCAATAATCAGCATTATCTTCCTGTGCCACAAACCAGTACCGGGCTTTGGGGTTTGCTTTTATTTTTACGGCCAGGTTGTTTATTAAAAGCTGCTTTACATCGGGGTTACTCATACAAAGCTGCGTAGCTACCCTTTTGCCATTGCGCAAAGCATAATATTCGGGATGTAATTTAAAATACGTTGCCGGGGGCACCAGGCTAAAAAACGAATGCGCCCAGTTTCCCCAATCCGCATTCCTAAACTTTTGCAACCCGCGCCAATTGCTGTAATCCGTATTTTGAGATTCGCTGGTGAAAACCATTCTTAAATCAAATTTAGGGTTACAAACCGTATCCACCCCGGGCAATATAATATTCTTTTGAGCAGGAATGTATAATGCTTCCGGCGCCAGGTAACGGCAATTTAAATAGCGTTCTAAAAAATGATATACGCCATACAAAACGCCCTCATTCTTTCCTCCAAAAATCAAAAGAGCCTGCCCTCTTGTTTTAAAAAGAAAACCATCATCTTTTAAAGTAGCAACAGCGACTTCGGGAAACAGCGTTTTTATATAATTAAGATTATTTGATACGATAATACATTTTTCACTGGTCGTTAACAAACCTGCCTTAACAGGAATACTGGCGTCCGAAACTTGTTGAAAGTATTTCTGAAGCTCTTTTGCTGCAGTTTGCTCTGTTGAAGAAGCCCCACCAGAAATCCTGATTATATAATTTGTTGAGCCGCCGGCCGCCAGCTGCAACTGGGCCGCCACCCTGCTATTACAAACAGCAAGTAAAAAAGCAAATAATCCAAATACACCGATTCTTTTCATTATTTTAAATTTTATATTAATCAATGAAATTACCCGTCTTATCCGTTTTTCTCCACAAGTTGCTTTCAAAACAGTATCGTTTGACAATATAAGCAGGAGCCCCAACTATTACACAATAATCTGGAAAAACTCCCGATAAAATAGAGTTTGCTCCAACTACTGAATGTTTGCCAATTATTGTACCCGGCAAAATCACCGCATTGTTATAAACTTTTGATTCACTTTTTATTAAAACGGGATTCGTAGACAGATGCTGCTTTTCAATCGGTATAGAAATATCTATATATGGATGTTCAATATCTGTAATAGTTACATTAGCTGCGATTGCAACATCTTTTTCCAAAACAATACTTGAGGCACAAGTTAAATGCAAACTTTGCTGTATTGATACATTTTCTCCCAATCTAATACTTGGGTTATACACTTGGCCTTCATAAATCGCCACTCCTTCTAATCTACAATTCTTGGCTATATAAACATTATTATCAACAAATAAAAATTGTGGTGTTATTTTTATTGGACGCGCTATAAAAACGTTTTTTCCCATTTGCGGCATTTGGTATTTATAGAATATTCGCATAACGAATATTTTATAAAATACCATATTTATTTTTTTTATTAATAAAATACCATTTCGAAAAATGCCGTTCATTTATATCATTTTTTAGAAGCTATAAATTGCATAGAATCTCCCGTTCCTAATTTATTTAAAATTTTTGCAAAAATTGAAGAACTGATTTTAAACAATATATTATTTATAAAAAACCCTTCGGTAGATTTCTTTTCTAATCGATTTCTATTTAAATATATTTGAAAGCTACCTAATATTCCATGTAAATCTCCATTATATAAAACTTTTTCAACTTTAAATCCCTGCTGCTCCAATAGTCTTTTTAAGGTAGATACGGAGTAATTGTATGTATGTACCGGGGCACCAAGATACCACCAGTACTTCTTAAAAATCTTTGCATTAAAACTACTAATATTGGGAACTCCAATAAAAAGTTTTCCTGTAGGTTTCAAGATTCTTCTAATTTCAGTTAAAACTTCTTTAGGATTAACAATATGTTCAAAAGAATGATTTGATCTAACATAATCAAAAAAATCATTTTCAAACTGAGCAGAAATCAAGTTTCCGGAATGTATATTTAACTGTTCTAAATCGTTTCCGAGTTTAGCAGCGCTTTTATTCACTTCAACGCCGTAGACATTCCATCCTTTTTTTTTGAATTTATAAAGATACTTTCCACTTCCACAGCCTAAATCTAAGATATTACCAGCCGTTATAAATTCAGGATCGTAGGTTTTTTGATCAACAAAATTTGAATATATCTTTTTCAATATTCCTTTTTGCTTCTCATAAAAATCCTGATAAGCATAATAGGCTTCAGGATATAAAGAATTTAAATACTTCTCGCTTGGCATAGGATTTAAAAACACAAATCCACATTTATCACATTTATCAATATTAAATTCTCCCCTTATTCCATAATGCCTATCCCTTGTTTTGAACAAACTCTGAATTTCATTCGAATCGCATAATAAACAGCAATTGGATTTAAGAAAAATCATAATAATATTATTATTGGATACTAATATAAAGTTGCATCTTATTTATTATTTAGGAGATAATAATTTTAGTACATTAATTTTATAAACTATCAAAATAAAAACAATAAATACAAATAAGATGCCGGTTGTAATACAAAAGGCCCAAATGCCGTCTGCAATCAATTGCATATTTTGGTTAATAATATTAAATAAAACAAATGCTGCAAGGCAAAGCAGCTCCTTTTTCATGCTTTTACCATTATAGGCGGCTTTTAAATAAAGCATACCATTCATAAGAAAAAATGCAAAGGCATGAGCAAACGCCGCCGACCATACCCCTATTTTTGGAATAAAAATAATATTGAGCACAATGCTCAAAAAACCACCGCATGCTGTTGCCCAGCCAATAGCTTTGGTGTTCTTCTCTGCCGATAAAATACCGGAATAGATAACATTTTCACCGCTCATAATTACCCCGCATAAAATATAGGGAACGAGCTTGTACCCTTCATGAAAAGGCGGGCTGGTAAAGTAATAAAAGAAATCTTTCGAAAAAAGCGACAACCCCATCGCACATATATATATCGCAGCAAAATAGATGCTTTTGGTATGGTTAATAAATTTTGGGAAAAAAGGCGTTTTATACTGCCTGAATATTTCCGGCTCAATGGCTTTATATCCGCTTTGTATTATAATATTCAGCGCGTAAGAAAGCGTAACCGCAACATTATAAATACCAATGCGGGATAAAGATATGTTACGTTCTAATAATATCCGGTCGGACAATGTCATGATTAAATAAGAAAGTGTTGCTGGTAATAGCGGCAGCGAAAAAGCCAGGCCATCCTTTATTTGCCTAAAATTCCAGTTTATGGTTCCGTTTTTTAAAATAATAAAACAGTAAACCGGCAAAAAAATGCCTGCAATAATCAATTGTCCATAATAATACCCTGCAACGCCGGTACGCTGTACCACCACAAAATAGCAAATTAACGCCGCCTGCAATAATACCCTGCTAAGGCTTAAAGTAATAAAGTTTTTTGCCTGTTGCTTTATCCGGAAAACAGCCATAGGAATAACCGTAAACACTTCCAGGAAGTTATTAATAATCGCCAGCATAAAATAAGGCTTCCAGGAAACCTGGATGTTATAATAACTTAAAACGGGCGGAAAAATAAGAAAGCTCAGTAACAAAATGCCCACGTTTATAGTTGTAATAAACAAAAACACATTCCCGATCAGTTTTTTCCGTTCCGTTTCTTTATCTAAATCAAAATAATGCCTAAGCAAATAAGAATTTAATGACAAACAACAAACAACAAATAAAAACATTACAAAAGAATTGGTATAACTAAGAATACCATAGTCTTTTGGAGATAAATAGCGGGTATAAACAGGCAGCAAAATAAAACTCAGTATCCTGGGCACAATTTCCCCGACAGAATAGAGGATTGTATTTTTTAAAAGTTTCGACATATAAGAACCCCGTGTTTGTCACACGGTTATCAACTATTTATATTGTTCCCAAAAATATGGCAAACCTTACCCTCAGGACACTTCGTTTATAGTGTTTAAAAACATTTTTTTATTAAAATCTTCAAAGAAAATTGCGCTGCTGCTTTCTGCAGGGGGTTGCTTTAAAGCATTAAAAAAAGCATCTACAGAATCCACTACGTATACATTTGGAACACGAAAAATATGTTGCTGCCGGTAATAAGAACTCTTTTTATATATGAGGGCCTTACGCCCATTTTGCAACGCTTCATAAACAGCTGTTGACTGGATTGTAAAAACAGATGCGCACTGTTTCAATAAATCGGCAATCGACATTTGATCGCTAATAACCGTTACATTTGGATACGCCAAAAAAATATCCTGATAAGCTTTAAACTCATTGTATTGATTGGGATGCAGTTTAAAAAAGAACTCAAAATCGTTTGATACCGGCTCTTTAAGGATTTCGAAGAGAAAAGTCTTTAGCTCATTACCAAAAACATCTGCCGATATAATCATGACAAACTGGTTTTGCTTCTCTTTTGGGGTATTTGTTATATTGTTATAGAAGGCGCTATTTCCCAAATTAGCCAGCTTTGTTTTTGGCATTTGAAAATCGGCAAACCACCACTTTGATAAGGTAAAAACAATATCAGGAAAACAAACCTGCGGATAATCTGAAGGAAACGGGTAACTGTAAGCCAAATGACCGGGGTCTACCACTCCATGCTGGAACTCAAACACAGGTATTTTCAGTTCTTTTGCGGCTGCAATTAACCCTTTCTGCAGACCATTCTGCACAAGGAATATCCGTTTTATTTTATGTTTTTTTAACAGCTTTTTGTAATACGACTGATCACATAAAAAATCAGAAAGAAATGAGTTTAATTGCGCTTTTGAAAAAGGACATCGACCAAACTCTTTTTCGATAAGCGATACAATATTTGAAAAATCGAAAAGCTCTTTTTTCCTGTTTTTTTTGCGGTTTAATATTACGGGAAATCCATAATAAAAATCTTTACGGTAATATTCACTTTTGGGGTAAAGCAGGTTAGATTCAAGGACTAAATTTGTTTCCTGCTCCAGCAACTTCAGGGGATCTGATGCTAAAGTATCTATGAGTAATTTATCATTATTCCTGAATCTCGAAAAACAATAAAATAAATTATGGTAACGCCTGGTATCTAACCTAAACTTTATAGCATTAGACAATAGCCATTTACGACGCCTTACTTTTGCTAATAAGGTCTCTGGCTCTTTGGTTTCCGGGCGGTTTGTAAAATCCCATAACAGATGAGTGTAAATACGATAACGGAGAATATCCCAAATATAAGTTCCCTGCTCATCCTGCCATTCAAAGGCATTATATTTTTTTTCAAACAGAAAAATTTTTTCATCCAATGTCTGCTCCATAAACAATACTACTGCGATTAAGAATATACTAACTATCCCGTTCCAGGATGAGCTCAACAAACTCCCTTACCGCCCCATCACCGCCAGTTTTATTAAGCTGTATAATGTCTGGTATGTTTTTTATTTTATCTACTGCATTTTGAGGGCAGGCCTTTAATGCCACAGCATTCAACAAATCATAGCAATTAATATCATCTCCCACATATGCCACATTATTTATGTCAATATCTTCCAGCTTACAAATTTCAAGTGCCGCCGAAAGCTTTCCCCCATCGCGTTTGCCCTGAAACAGGTAATCCACTTTAAGCTTTTTAGCGCGCCTGGCTACAATTTCGGTCTCCTCTGATGTTATAATACCTGTTTTAATACCTGCCTCCCTTAACAGTTGAAAACCCATACCATCATGTGTATTGAACTTTTTAAGTTCATCCCCGCTCTCAGCATAATACATTCCGGCATCGGTTAAAACACCATCAACATCCGTTAAAAACAGTTTAATATCAGTATTTACTTTTGCAAATGGCTTATAGTGCCGTCTGAATAAATTTTCAAGTATAACCCAGTCATCGGCCTCATCTATTTCGTAAGATGAATATTCGGGCATTTCATAAATACCTATTCGCCCACTTATCCTGTTTTTTGAATTGAGTACCTCACCAGCCTTTGAGATATAAAATGCTCCGTTTTCCATCAAATCCCCCGCAAAGTCCTGCCTCCTGGGCCTTTTTTGATAATTATAATTTTTAGGAGTTCCGTCACTGTTCCAAAAAAAACGTTTTATTCTCACACAGGACAGGATAGAATCAACCTTTGTTGCTTTCATTTGCCTGATGGCACCATCTATATCATCTGCTAACAAAAAGGGGTTGGTAGCCTGTACTAAAATAAAAAGCTCATTACTGTTCACCGGGGCATGGTTGAGATACTCCAGTATAACATCTTCGGTGGAGGAAGTATCCTGAGCGTTTAAAACATTTCTGGAATAATGGCGTAATTTATCGAATTTATAAGCATTCAGCGTATCCCAAATTAATACACTATCGGTGGCGATAATAATCTCTGAAATATGAGGAGATTGCTGTAGTTGTGAAATAACCCAATAACTTAGGGGATGTCCACAAAATCTTTTTATATTTTTTAGAGGGATAGATTTACTGCCCGCTCTTAAGGGAATGAATGCTATTGCCATTATACTTTTTTATACTTTAGTTTTTGCCTTTGAACCATTTCAATATCCAAAACTTCGGTTTCTTTATAAGTTAAGGCATCAAATGTATGATGAAGATCTCTTACTAATTTTTGTAAACCAGGTACTTCAAGCGAAGCCGCATGATCTGTTCCCTTCCAAGATCTGTCTTTTGTAAAATGCCGCTCAACCCATACAGCGCCAAGTGTATATGCTGCAACATCGATGGCAATACCCAGGTGATGTCCTGAAAACCCGATTGACTGTACGCGTTCTCCATACTTTTCACGCAAGTTAACAATTTCTAACAGGCATACGTCCTTAAACGGTACAGGATAACCCGATGTGCAACTATAGATAATCAACCTGTTTTTAGCCTGATCTTTTCCCTCGAAAAAACGAATAATATCTTCAATCTCATTTTTTGTTGTCATGCCTGTGGAAACATGCACATCACCGGTATAGTTATCGCGCAGTAATGTTAACATCTCCAAATTATTATTGCATGCAGATGGTACTTTAATTAGCCGGGGGTTTAGCTCTATAATTTCCTTTGCAGAAGTAGTATCCCAAACCGAGGTTGAGTAATCTATTCCTATAGATTCAGCATATTTCTTAAGTTCAGCATGCTGCTCCTGCGTAAACTCCAGATATTCCCGGTGCTCGCCGTACGTTTGACCATAAGAGTTATTAGGATGAGGATGAGGCGCATTATATTGTTCTTCGGTAAGTAATTCCCTATTGTTCCGTTTCTGAAATTTTGCATAATCCGCCTGACAGTCTTTTGAAAGCTTTATAAGCTCTTTAGCTATTTCTATACTTCCCATGTGATTGCAGCCAATTTCAGATATTACAAGAGGTTTTTGATAAGATATCATATATGTCAATTTAATTTTAACTTACCTTTCAGGTACAAATCATCCGGTATCTTTTTCCGTAGATTATTTTTTATTGAAGTACGTTTTCATTCTTTTCAACAAAGTATTTTTCTCAGAATTCATTTCACCATAACCGTAGCCATAACCGTAGCCATAACCGTAGCCGTAAGAGTTCTGAGGTTTGGCATCGTTGAGCACGATCATGAGATGGTTTAGCTTTTTATTGGTATAGATATCCTGTACAATATTAAGCTGCTCTTTAAAGGTATAATTATAGCGTACCACGTAGGCGCTAATGTTAGCAAAGCTGCCCAAAGTAAAGGCATCCGATACCTGGCCTACAGGCGGGCAGTCGATAATAATATGATCATAATCCTTTTTCATGGCATCGATCAACTCGCCAATCCGATCGCTTAACAGCAATTCAGATGGATTGGGCGGGATAGGCCCTGATCCCACCACAAACATACCTTTGAGGTTTTTTACCGGCTGCACCAGGTCTGCCGGCTTCAGACCCTGGTCGATCACAAAATTGGATATGCCCTTAGTGGCAGACAGGCCTAAACCTTTTAACAATTTGGGTTTCCGCAGATCAAATTCCAGCAATACTACTTTTTTACCGCTGAGCACCAGGCTGGCGCCCAGGTTGGTACAAAAAAAGGTTTTGCCCTCGCCGCTCATACTCGAAGTGGTCATGATCACTTTATCCTCCTTTCCGGACACTGCAAATTTCAGGTTACTACGGATCAGGCGGAACATTTCAGAGATCGGACTCCGGGTATTTTCCTTTACCACCAGCTCTTCATCCGACTGGGCATGCATAATCTCGCCCAGGATAGGGATATTGGTACGGGAAAGGATATCTTTTTGCAGGCGTACTTTATCATTCAATATATCGCCGACATATATAATGCCAAATGGCAAAATTAAACCTATGAGAAAGGCCGCAAAATAGATCAATGTTTTTTTTGGAGAAACCGGGATCCGTCCAGAGCTTACGTCATCAATAATGCGGGAGTTGGATACAGTAGCTGCCAAGGAGATAAGCGCTTCTTCTCTTTTCTGTAGCAGATACTGGTAAATAGTTTGTTTAATGCCCTGCTCGCGCTGTATCTCTAATAACTGCCGCTCCACCGCCGGCACCGTTTTAATTTTAGACTGGAACTGGCCATAATCCTGGCTTACCTGCCCCTGTACAACGGTTG
This sequence comes from Niabella sp., assembly GCA_047606125.1. Taxonomy (GTDB): domain Bacteria; phylum Bacteroidota; class Bacteroidia; order Chitinophagales; family Chitinophagaceae; genus Niabella. The sequence goes on from JASGEW010000071.1 coordinate 17,903, forward strand.
TGCCTTTTTGCAAGGTACGGATATTTTCAGAAATGTTTTTGCGTACATCACCAATACTTTTTTCGATATTTTGTACCAAAATGCTCCCCGGCTCCATGGTGGCCAGCGTTTGTTGCCGTTTAAGCTGAAGTTCATTAAAAGTCTGAATCAAACCATTAAGCGTAGGATCCTGAATGCCCATGGAACTGGGTACCAGGGCATGCTCGTTGCCCGGTGTACTAATATAAGACTGCAGGGAACTTAATATGCCCGATTGCAACCGAGCCTCCTCCAGTTTTTGATACAGCGCCTGGGTTTGGGTCATATACTGGCTGATATCCGAAGTAACATCGGTAATTTGGTTCTTTTCCTTAAATACAGATACCTGCTTCTCTACGCCCGACAACTCGCTTACCAATGTACGCAAGCGTTCATCAATGAAACGGATCGTATTTTGCGAAGTAATATTTTTATCGTCAATCGCATCCTGGTTATAAACTTCGATCAATTTATTGATAATGTCTTGTGCCCTACCTGGCACCGCATCTTTTACTGTAAGAATAATGGTACTGGTTTGCTTGTCGCTAACGGCAATATCCATATTATCAGCATACTGATCAGCATATTGCGCCAAATCCCGAAATTCAATACTGATTTTATCGTTAACTGGATCTTTATATAAGGGGTTAAGATAAATTCTAAACTGCCCAAAAGGTTGTTTTATTATTTGCCCAAAAACTAATTCACCAATGCGCTGATCATTATTCTGAAGTATGAACGATTTTTTACCTGTGTTAAAAGAAATACTAAACTTTCCGCTCCCCTTCAACTTCGACAAGGAATCTTCATATAGCGTATCAATTTTTATAATTAAAGGCGTTTGTTGTCCATACACTTCAGAAATCCGGATATTTCCCTCCACAAATTGGCCGGGCTGTAATCCTGGTAATTGCTTCAATGCTCTTTGTAACAGACTCTTACTCTTTAATACTCTGATCTCATTATCCACATTTTTAGTACTATTGAAAATGTCCAGATCCTGGAATACTTGTGTAGCATCAGTCCCCCCCCCTTTTTTATCATCTTTTACCAGCAATTCGGCGCTGGTTTGGTACACGGGAGTGGTATAGCGCAGATAGAGAAAAGCAATGAAAAGACAGATAATAACACCCAAAACAAACCAATACCAGTTGCGGGTATAACGGGTAAGCTCTGCCCGTATATTTATTTCCCCGGGAGCGCTTTCGATATTCATCGTATCGTTATTCATTTGTAAATATCTAAAAAAATGATAGTGAACAATTTTTTGCCGGCGGTGCTTTACTAATTACCGCTTCTTGATATATAATAAATGGTGGTGGCCAAAACAGAAATGCTGGAAAGGATGATCGACCACATCTGGAAGCGCTGTGCATCCGCCTGCCGCGCTTTTAATTTGTTCTCGGGCTGCACATATACCACATCGTTCTGCTGTAAATAAAAATAGGGAGATTTGAACACCTCTTTATCAGTGAGATTCAGCCGGGCCATATTCCGCTGGCCGTCCTTCTCCCGAATTACTAAAACATTTTCCCTCACTGAATAGGGCGTCATATCGCCAGCCATACCCAAGGCTTCCAACACATTTACCCGGTCGTCAGGAATAGTAAATGATCCGGGGCGGGTGACTTCCCCGATCACCGTTACTTTATAGTTCAGAAATTTCACATTTACAATAGGTTCTTTGGCCGTCCTGGCTACTTCGGCCGTAAGCTTGTCCTGAGCCTCCTTACGGGTAAGCCCCGCCAGCGCCACTTTTCCCAGAACCGGCAGGTTCACCTGTCCATTCTCATCCACCTGGTAGCCGTTCTGTGAACCGTTGAAGTTCGTATTATTATTGGTGGCAGCAGCGGCAGTTCCCTGGGCAGTAATCAGGCCCTGGTTTACCGCACCGGAGCTAAAAAGCTGGTTATATTCAGGATTAAGCGTGATAATCGTAATACCCAGCATATCGCCTTTTTCAATTTTCGGCGTCATTTTATTTATAATCTGACTGGTATCACCCTCCTGTTGTAAGTTACTGAAATACACCAGATTACGTTGTGGCGTACAGGAACTCAGGTAGCCTGTTACACTTATGATGAGCAATACGGCCACGAACGGATAATTTTTCATTTTCATTCGGAATAAGTTAAAATCCGGGGAAATGAACAACGCCCCAAATTGTGTGCAAATTTATGGGTATGCCACCTATAAACCCTGTTTTTACGCAAAAAAATCTGTCGGATATTTACCGACAGATTTTTCGTTAACGGATGCATAACTCAAATATTGTGCCGGTTAATAGTTGACAATGGACAGTTGAATGATTGAAGACGGAAGTTGGAAGTCCGGAGTCGGAAGCTATTGGCTATTGGCTGTTGGCTTGTAGAGATATTTGAATTTTGAATTTTAAATGATGAATTTTGAAACCTGAAACCTGAAACCTGAAACCGGCTATAATTTATCATTCACAATTCCCTGTGCTATGTTTTTTGCTTCACCAATCATATCATCCATTACTTTGTCGGCCTGGCTTAAATAAATGTCTTCGCTAAGCCCTTTGAGCCATGCCTGCATGCGCTCCTTATTGTTTTTGTCCCCATCCAGCTTTGTCAGCTCCATGGGCAGCAAACTTACTTTTAAAGGTTTTTTAAGCTTTTGCACGGCAATGATCTGGTCTGCTTTTGCCTTGATCAGCTTTTTCTCTGCTTTGTACCGGGTAATGTTTAAAGGGTAGCTCCTGTCGTTTTCGTTGGCCAGCCAGGTGCTGTTCCTTTTAATGATCTGAAAGGAACTATCCTTTTGCAGCCGCTCGTTGCTTAATGCTTTTAAAGCGTTGACATTAAAATCCGATTTCCAGGGGGTGTAACTGGATTTGGGTATTACATCATAATTTAAGGCATACTCATTATCCTTTTCCCTGAGCTTCAATGGTTCCATCTGGCTGGGCAATACAATATCCGACTCTACTCCTTTTAACTGTGTGGAACCGCCGCTGATCCTGTAAAATTTGCGTAAAGTGAGTTTTACCGCCCCCAGGTCGCCATCCCCGTCGCGTTTAAATCCGTCTGTTCTGTCTAAGCCAATATTTTGCTGTACCGTGCCCTTGCCATAAGTAGAAGTGCTGCCAATAATAACCCCCCGTCCATAATCCTGTATCGCCGCTGCAAAAATTTCTGAAGCCGAAGCGCTGAACTCGTTTACCATTACTGCAAGGGGCCCTGTATATAATACTTTGGAATCATCATCATTCAATACCTGCGGGCTGGATGTTCTGTCTTTTACCTGCACTACCGGTCCTTTGTCAATAAACAGCCCCACCATCTGCACCACATCGGCTAAAGAGCCGCCGCCGTTGTTGCGCAGGTCCATTATAATGCCATCCACCTGTTCATCTTTAAGTTTTTGCACTTCCCTGGCCACATCGGTATAGCTTCTTCTGCCTTCGGGGCCGCTAAAGGATGTGTAAAATTCGGGAAGGTAAATAACGCCCACTTTTGTATGCTTTACACTGTCGGCAATAATCGCGCTCCTGGCATAGGTGTCAAAATCGTTCTCAATTTTTGCACGTACCAGCGACACTTCTTTTACAGTACCATCAGGTTTTTTAATGGTTAACCGTACAATGGTGCCTTCTTTACCCCGGATCAGTTTTACAGCATCCTGCACATCGTACCCCAACATATCCACCGGCTGCCCGTCTTTTCCCTGCGCCACTTTTGTGATGATATCGCCGGGCGCCAGCTCGCCGGATTTTGAGGCCGGACTGCCTACATTTAAACTAATGATCTTGATCAGCCCTTCCGAATATTGTAATCCGGCCCCGATGCCATAAAAAGTTCCGCTCAATTCCTCATCAAAATAGCTTTTATCGGCCGGAGGGAAAAACTCTGTGTGCGGATCCATAGTAGTGGTAATATCGTCCACAAACAGGTTAAATTTATCTTCCTCTGTAAATTTGGCCTTGTACCTGTCGAACAAACGCACCATAAGGGTATCCGTTTTCCGGCGCGAATCCGTCTCCAGCTCTGCTTCTGTTTTTGAAGATTTTAAAGAGCTCCTTGCATCCTGCAGATCCACCAGGCGCTCCAATGTGTAATACTTGATCATTTTTCTCCACCTGTCCTCCCGTTCCTGCTGGCTTGCAGGATATTCCAGCTTTTTTCCGTCCAGGTCCACCGATTCATTTACGGTAAAATCGAAGGGTTTTGCAAGAATGGCATCCTTCCAGCGGGCAGCTTCCGCAATCCGCTGGTCAAATACGTTGGAAATGCCGATAAAGCTTTCCACAGGTGCGCCGTTTAATTCATCGTCAATACGGGTAGCATACAGGCCTCCCAAAGAATCTACATCTTTTTTTAAAAATATATTCTTTTTGGGATCGAGGTCTTCGAGGTATTTATTGAATACTTTTCTGGAGAAATCGTCGTTAATTTCTTTGGGATCGTAATGCCCCTGCGATAGCAGCCTGCCTACCAGCTGCATGATCAGTTCGTATTTTCCTACAGGTTTGTTATTTCCAATTATCTGATTTCTAAAAGCAAAGAACGAAACAGCCAATACCACCAGCAATAGCACAAAAGGTAACCTCTTCATATTAAATATGTATTTTATAATTTTTCGCACATATCAAAAATAACATTAAATATTTATCGTTGTTTTGTATTTAAGAAAAGATTTTGATCTGGAGTTGAGAGTTGACAGTGGATGCTCTTCACTTTTCATTTTCCATCTAAAAATTCATCATTCAAAAGCATAAGGCCAAAGGCTTAAAGCCTAAAGCGTCTTCATCATTCAAAATTTATCATTCAAAAGTTGCCCGTCGCTGCAATTTTTATATAATTTCTTCGTACATTTGCCCGCCCGATTCCGAATGTATCAGAACAGGGGCTTTTTCTGAATGGTGGCTATAGCTCAGTTGGTTAGAGCATCAGATTGTGGTTCTGAGGGTCGCCGGTTCGAACCCGGTTAGCCACCCCAACCCTGGATCTAATATTCAGGGTTTTTTTATTAGATATGATTACTCCCTGGCTCCTTATCCCTTTCATTTCAGCAATTGCAGGCTGGATATTTAATACACTGATTGGTAATTATGCGCTGCATCGTTATCTGCCCCTGCTTAAAAAACAATTTTCAGAAAAGGCGGGCGCCCACCTCGAAACGCTCTTTCCTTTTCACAAACTGGAGGAAAAAATTACAGACCCGGCTTTGATCGAAAATGCCCTGCCCCTGATTGAACAGCATATTGATGATTTTTTGAGCGTGAAGCTGCCCCAGGAAATACCTATGCTGGCCATGTTCATTGGCAATAAAACGACAGACCAGGTGAAAGCCGTTTTTATGATCCAGGTAAAAGCGCTTTTTCCAAAAGTGATGCAGCATATTGTACAGAACGTTACACAAACCTTCAATTTACAAGCGGCTATTGATAAAGAACTTAATAAACCTGATTTTGATACCCTGATTAAGAACCGGTTAGCGCTCCCGTTAAAAAAACTCAGCTACTCGGGCCTGCTGCTGGGTTTTATGATCGGTTGTATAAACCTTTTGATATTTTCTTTGCTGCGATAAACACGTTTGCTATAAACTATAAACACAACGCTCCTACGGAGCGATAAATGCGATGCGATATTGCTATAAACACGATGCCCCGATGGAGCTACAAACACGACGCTCCTACGGAGCCTTGTCCGTTTCCGTTTATATACAATATTCATCGTTCATACAATAAACTGTCTGCGCCGGCAGGTTTCAGACACATATTACGTCTAAAAGAAAAATTTTTTAAATGCGTCGATTTTTAGCTATTGGATGGGTTCTTTTTTTATCGCTGACCGGTTTTGCCCAGGTTCCGGGCAAGGGCGGCCAGGGTCAGGCTCCGGCAGGTTCTTTATACGGAAAAGTGGTGGACTCTGCAACCGGGAAAGGCATTGAATCTGCCACTATCCAGTTATTACAAAACAAAATGGACAGCGCCACCCAATCGATGAAAGCTGTGACTGTGGACATACTGGTGTCACAAAGTGACGGCGAGTTCAGGCTTGAAAATATACCTGTAACAGGCAGTTACACCCTTCAGATCAGCGCTGTGGGCTATAAAACATATAATAAGCCGTTTGCTTTTTTCAGTATGAAAGAGGTGGCGGCTGCCCGCGCTAAAAACGACATGAGCACTTTACTGGCCAACCTGGACAAAGACCTTGGGAATATTAAGCTTTCTGCCGACGCTGCATTGCTACAGGGCGTAACCGTAACCGGCAGTAAACCCGCTGTGCAGTTAGGCATCGACAGGAAGATCTATAACGTAGAAAACAACCTTACCGCTGCCGGTGGTACTGCGGTGGACGTTTTAAAATCCGTACCCTCTGTTAATGTAGACATAGACGGCAATATCAGTGTAAGAAATGCCAGTCCGCAACTCTTTATTGACGGGCGCCCCACTACTCTTACCCTTGACCAGATACCCGCTGACCAGATATCCAGTGTGGAAGTGATCACCAACCCTTCGGCCAGATATGACGCTTCCGGCGGCACTGCCGGCATTTTAAATATCGTATTAAAGAAAACCAAAACGGTTGGTTATAATGGCTCCGTACGCGCAGGTATAGACGAGCGCGGCCGCTATAATTTTGGCGGCAACCTCAACGTCAGGCAGGGAAAGTTTAATGTATTTGCCAACCTGGGATATAACCAGCGCAAATCCATTTCTGACGGATCTACCGACCGCTCCACTTACGGCACGGACGATACCGTTACCAACCTGCACCAGGCAGACAGGGCTGTGGGCGATGGCCGTTTCCTGTTTGCAAGAGCAGGGTTTGACTATTTCCTGGATAACAGAAATACGATTACTGTTTCAGGCATGAGCGTGGACGGTAAATTCGACAATCTTACCAACAGCAATATTACGCAGGACATTATTGCATCCGGTACTGATCTCAGATCTCTCTCTCAAAGGATTGCAGATGCCGGTTTTCATTTCAATATGAAAGGAGGTGCCCTGGGATTTGTTCACAATTTTCCAAAAAGCGGGCACCAGCTAACAGCCGATGGACAATATAATAAAAGCCATAACGAGAACACGAACCTGATCACCAATTACAGCGTGGACCCGCTAACGGTTACCAGCCAGCAGCTGCAGAACGGCGACGGGAATAACGAACGCCTGAATGCCCAGCTGGATTATACCAATCCGCTTTCCGACAAATCGAAGCTGGAAGCCGGCGTCCGGTTCAGCCAGACAAAAACATTCAGCAATAATGTATATAACAATATATCAGGCACTGATCTTGTCATGGACTCCTTACGCTCTTCCAGCTTTAATTATAAAGACAGGGTATATGCCGCTTACGCTACTTTTTCCAGTAAAATAGGAGAAAAGTTTGGCTACCAGATCGGTTTGCGCCTCGAGAGCTCGGATTATGACGGAACGGTTCACAGCTACAGAAATAACGGTACAGGGATGATCGACAGCGTTTCCAGCTTTAGCATCTCCTACCCTGTCAGCCTGTTTCCAAGTGTGTTTTTATCGCAGGACCTGGGAAATGATCAGCAACTGCAGTTAAACTACAGCCGCCGGATTAACCGCCCCGGCTTCTTCCAGCTGTTCCCGTTCATTGATTACTCTGATACCCTGAACCTGAGCAAGGGTAACCCCGAACTGAAACCCGAGTTCACTAACGCTGTAGAGCTGTCTTATTCAAAAAACTTCGATAAGAACAATAACCTGATCTTCTCTGTATATTACAAAAGCACAAAAGACCTGATCACCAGGTACCAAACTTCCCAGGCAGACCCCAGCACCGGAGCAACCATTTATGTTAATACCTACACCAATGCTAACTCGGGTTTTGTAGGCGGCTTTGAGGCGGTTGCTAAAAATGCGCCCGCCAAATGGTGGGATGTTACCAGCAATCTTAATATTTACACTTCCAAAATAGACGACCCGACGATTGAAACTGCTGAACAGATTTACAGCTGGTTTGGAAAAATAAATAACACCTTTAAGTTGCCTAAAAACTTCAGTATTCAATTGTCTGGCGACTATAATTCCAAAACCGTATTGTCGCCGGGTGGCAGCAGTTCCAGCAGCAGTGGCCGCGGGGGTTTTGGCGGCAGTGTAAGCGGCAATGCGCAGGGCTATAATATGCCGACTTACGGTGTGGATATTGCTGTAAAATACGAGTTCTTAAAGAACAAGGCTGCTTCGGTAACATTGAGCGGCAATGATATTTTCAAGACCCGCGTAAGCGATGTATATACCAATGCTACCTATTTCGATCAGCACCAGTACCGCACACGCGACCAGCAGTTTTTCAGCATTAATTTTGCCTGGAGATTTGGCAAGTTCGACGCTTCACTGCTGAAACGTAAGAACCTGAAGGCTGAGCAGGAAGGCATGCAGGGAATGCCTCAATGAGGAAGAATTTTGAATTTTGAATGATGAATTTTGAATGAAAAATCTTGAAACCTGAAACCGGCATTAAGTTTTAAGCTTTGGGCTTTCTTATGTGTATAGAATTTCTTTACGCCGCTGAAGGGAGATATTTGAATTTTGAAACCTGAAACTTGAAACCTGAAACCTGAAACCGGCATTCCCTATTCACAATTACGCTTTCATGCTCATTGTTCCAGGATCTGAAAGGTTACGGGTTGCTTCCGGTAGGCGGCCACCGCTCTTCCGTTCTGAACAGCCGGCTCCCATTTGCCGGATGCTTTGATCGCTCTTAAAGCTTCATCTTCCATGCCATACCCCACATTGGATAATGCTTTGAAGTGGCTTGTATTCCCTTCCTTATCCACGATAAATTGGATGATAGTAGTATAGTTACCGGCAGGAGCTTTGTTATCAACAGGCACCGCGCCATTTAAATTCTTTTCAAGAAAAGCACGCCAGTTACCCGGATAAGCAGCATCCTGTTCGGCTTTGGTAAATACTTCTTCTTGTATTAACGGTTCTTTAGTTGCTACTGCATCCGAAGCGCTTTTCTTGGATAGTACCTGGAAGTTCACAGGTTGTATACGATACGATTTTACGGGTTTAGGCTCACCGCCATCTTTATTATTAAGCGCAGGGCTCCACCTGCCTGATTTCTTTAATACTCTTAATACTTCATCTTCCATACCATAACCCTCATCTGTTAACGGTACACAATCTGAAACAGTACCATCGGTATTGATAATAAAACGAACTAAGACCTGGTAATTACCTGCCGGGGCTCCGTTTTTAGCTGCGATACTCGCGTCCAGATTGCGTTCCAGAAATGTGCTCCAACTTCCCGGGTAGGCCGCAACAACATCTACCTTCTCTTCACCTTCTCTCAGCAGCTTTTTTTCAGGTTCTTTATCAGCCCAGGCAACTACGGTCACAGGATTCAGCTTCAGGTATCTTTGCTGATCCGTTTCGTACAGTGCATTTACCTTTTTGTTTTTTATGGATGAAGGAACAGTATCTTTAACCGTTTTGATTGCCTGTATATTTTTTGAAGCGCTGTTTTTATTGACTGTATTGGATACGGCATTACCTGCTATATCAGGAATGGCAGCGACTGCTTCTTTAATTTCTTTTTTGTAAGTAAAACCAAATAAAGCAAGAGTAATTGCTGCTATCGGCAGTACTAGTAGTTTTCTTAACCACTGCAGCCGTGGTTCTTTGGATGATAATAACATAGCGATCCTCCTTTTTAATTGATTTTGAAAAAACGGGTTGACTAACTGATGCTTTTGGCTGTTAATGGCTTGTAATAACAATAACGATGCATAATCACTTACATCGCCGTTGCTTGTTGCATGTTTATCGGCCAGAAATTCCTGTATGGTTTTTATTTCCTTCCGGAAGCCGTAAAAGAACGGATTGAACCACGCAATACATAATATTATTTCCATGAAAATAATATCCCGGCTGTGCCTGCTGCGGATATGGTACATTTCGTGCCGGAAAATATGATTGCCTTCAGGGGCATCCAGCCGGGTGTTTTTGTTCCAGAACAGCCAGTTAAAAAATGAAAAAGGAGACTCGGGGTGGGTTGTTCTTAAAAGTGTAATATCATCCAGTTGCTCGGGGATAGCCTCGTTTTTTATCCGGATTATTTTTATAATGGCAATAACCAGTTTCAACAACAGCAAAAGCACAATGATGGCGTAGGCAATAACCGGTAACAGGGAATAATTTAAGCCCTGCCTGACAGATACGGCCACATTTTCTCCGGTGCTTACAAAAGCATAAATAGGATTTTTATCGGCTTCATGCACTTCCACAGGTATTTTTAGCAATGGCAGCAACAGGCTCAGTACAATTGCAGATAGCAAATAAAATCTGTTGTATTGATGAAATTTTTCGTTGCGCAGGAAAAAATGGTAATAGGCATATAAAATTCCCGAGCAGGCAATCATTTGTATAAGGTAGGTGAGCATCGTGTTATTTTTTAGATTGTTGTTGTTTTACCTGGTCCAGCAATGCTTCCAGTTCCTCAATGCTCAGGTTTTTTTCTTTAACCATAAAAGAAACCACATTGCTGAAAGAGCCTTCAAAATAGCCTTTTACTATTTGTTTGATGGTTTTTTTTGAATAGGCTTCTTTACTGACAGCAGCAACGTATTGATGCTGGCGGCCAAATACATTGATGGTTACAAATTCTTTTTCAGCGAGGATCTTTAAAATAGTAGCCACCGTGTTCTGGTGCGGTTTGGGAGCAGGCAGGCTGTCCAGTATCTCCCGTAAGAACTGAGGGCCGTTATTCCACAAAATATGCATCAGCTGCTCTTCTGCTTTCGTTAATTGTTTCATCCAATATCTTATTTACCTGCAATATATAACTAAATATTTAGTTTAACAACTATTTTTTTAGTTATAATGTCGTTTGCAGGATTAGTGATTGCAAGTCAGAGCAAAATAGGTACGGTATTGACTATCAGATATGTTAATTATTTTTTATATCAGGATCCTACGGATTCCCGTATTTATAGAACGGTGTTTTATTTTCGTAATCCCGGCTCCTGCGGAGCCTCGTGTTTATTCTATCCATTCAAACAGGTAACGTTCTTCAAATGGAATAGAAAATTTTTCCAGGAAATCCAGGTATTCCTGCCTGAAAGTCTTTTTTTGATGGTGTTGTTCCTGGTTTAATACATATTTACATACACGGTCAATTTGTGAGTGCCCGTAAGAAAATACACCATATCCTTCCTGCCACCTGAATCTGTCAGGCACCCATTTTTTATTCTTTATAAATTCATTGCTTTGAACTTTAATTTCTTTAACAAAATCAGCTATCAAAATGGATGGCTTAAAACCGACGAACAGGTGTATATGATCCGGCATGCAATGAATAGCAAGCATTTTAGCCTTTCTCGCCTGCACAAGAGCGGTAATATATTTATGCAATTCTTCTTTGTGCTTTGGATGAATCAGGCTTTGCCGGCCCTGTACAGCAAATACAAACTGAAGATAAATTTGAGAATAGGTATTGGACATGGCCGCATTTTTACGAGGCTCCTACAGAGCCGTACACTAAATTACATTTTTTTCTACAAATACGCGGCTCCTGCGGAGAGCCTGGGGTGTATGACAAATTGCAGGAATTGGAAAAAGTTAGAACTTAGGGTAACCAAATCCATCAAACCATGACCAAAGAACAAGTTAAAGCAGAGATATTATCAGCCATATCCCAGGAGTTGGATATATG
>JASGEW010000072.1:0-72397 GCA_047606125.1 Niabella sp.
ACGACTGGACGCCTCAAAGCGCCACCAAAGCGGCTCATCCCAATGCACGCTTTACCGCGCCGGCCGCTCAATGCCCGGTGATAGACGACAGGTTCGACGATCCTAAAGGGGTTCCGGTGTCTGCCTTCATTTTCGGAGGAAGAAGAAATGCCGTAGTACCGTTGGTAATGCAATCTTTCAACTGGTCGTTTGGCGTATATATGGCGGCTACTATGGGCTCTGAAATAACGGCTGCTGCCTTTGGCAACCAGGGCGAAGTGCGTCGCGATCCTTTTGCGATGCTTCCTTTTGCCGGATATCATATAGGCGACTACTTTGGCCATTGGCTGAACTTCGGCAGGCAGCTACCCGAACCGCCGCGGATCTTTTCGGTAAACTGGTTCAGGAAAGACGCCGATGGAAAATTTCTGTGGCCCGGCTACGGAGAAAATATGCGGATACTAAAATGGATCGTGGAAAGGGCAAGGGGCACCTCTAAAGGAATAGAAATGCCATTGGGCTGGATGCCTAAATACGAGCACCTCGACTGGCGCGGTATGGAAGATTTTACAGAAGAGGATTTTGAAACCGTAATGAGCATTAACCGGGATCTGTGGATCAAAGAGATCGCCTCACAGGATGAGCTGTTCTTTAAACTTTACGACCGCCTTCCCAAGGAAATGACTTTTATAAGAGAGTTACTGTTGTCCAATCTCTGGAGGTCAAATAAAAAAGTGAAAAAATCTTCAAAAGAAATGGTTGCCCCTGCCTGAGTTGTTTTTAACCAGGCAAATTATGCATAGTGTTGAAAAAACAGCTAAAAGCTTACCGGAAGGCGAGCCTGCGCATCGTCCCAGGCCATTACCAACTCTGCACCTGTGCCCGATTTTTCAAAGACCATTGTAAAATATTCCATATAAGGGTTATAATAGGTAACAGGTACCTGAACCCGTGTAATATCCATTGCGGTATCCTGCTTTAATCCCCACATATCCAGATCATTGTTTACTGCAATGGTCCAGTAACCTGCTTTGGGTATCGCATATAATGTATAACGGCCGGGCGGCAATTTCTTTACGCCAATGGTTACGGGCTGAAAAACATCTAACTCTGTGGCCTCATTGGCGCCTAACCGCCAAAGCTCTCCATATTTTAAAACCCCTTCAAAAAGCCTGCGCCCCTGCAGGTGGGGCCGGCTATATATTATTCGCATAACCGGGGGCGCAGTGGTTGCCCCGGCCATTTTTAGCTGCGGATATTTGGGCGGGTAATAGCTCATGTCCATAGGAGAAACATCCACTTCGGCATAAACATTTGTATCAACCGGCTGTGTGGAAGAACGGGTGGGGGTCGGCATTGCTGCATTCTTATTCACAGTATTGGGCTGAGGCCGGCTTTTTTCCTTACACCCGATACCAATACTTACAGATATACAAACAGCAATAATTAAACTACAGAATACGCGCATCTTATTATACTAAATTTAAAATGAAACGGGCAGTGCCGCCGACACTTTATCCCAGCCGGCAATCAGGTCAACCCCTTTACTGGTTTTTTCCAAATCCAATGTAAGCGCTTCAATAGGTTCGTCAAGCTGCTTTACAGGAACAGTAACCCTCACTACATCTTTTTCCGGATCGTATTTAAAGGCGCCCCAGATATCAGTTTCCTTATTAATGATAAAAACCCAGTTCGTTTCATTTACCAGGGCATATAAGGTATAACGGCCGGCAGCAATTTTTTTACCCCCGATTTTTGCACCCGTAAAAAGGTCCAGCTCAGTAGCTTCATTAGCGCCCAGCCGCCACACTTTCCCGTAAGGCACCAGGTCCGATCCAAAGATCACCCTGTTATTCTTATTGGGCCTGCTGTAAATAATCCGCATCCGCAACGGCCCGGCAGTTCCTTTCAGCTTTAAAGAAGGATATTGTGCAGGAAAATAAACCTGGTCGAGCGGAGATTTATCAACAGGCGCCCAGTTCTGGGCATTTGTAACCTGTAATATCCCGAAGAAAAAAAACAAAAAAGAATAAAAATGCTTCATATTTTTAAAATTACAGCGCCGGTATTACAATCATGATAGCGCCAGCAACTCTTTAAACCTGTCAAAAGTAAAGGGTTTCAACTCTTTCCAGAAAATTTTATAACAGGATTCCAAAAAATCATACTGTTTCTCAAAAATCTTAATTGCAGCGCCGCTGTCGTGCAAATAGGCGGCTCTTCTTACCAGTCCGCCAAAACTTTGATGGGTTCCGGATTTCGTACGATAGTTGTATAACCAGTTTTGAGATCGCATATAAAAGAACATCCTTTTAAAAGGATCAGGCATCATATCCTGCTGCTCATTTAACGCCCTATAGGTTTGCTGCGAAAAATCAAAAAGCGAGCCATCGGTAAATTCAAGATCGTCATTGGCTAAAAAATGATCATATACCACATCGATAAACGCACCGCTGTATAACCGGTATTCCTTTCTGAAAACCTCTTTTGCCGACCGGGTAGCGGCGTGTGTATCGGTAAACTCATCAATAGCCCTGTGCAGCAAAATACCTTTGTGTATAACATCCGGGAACAGAAATTGTTTGCGGCCTTTTACAAAATCGCTGATCATATTTCCCAGCAAGACCTCTCTATTGCCAAATGATAAATATGCGTGGGCAAGGTAATTCACTTAGGGGATTTAATAAACGAAACAATACTGGTCACAAAATCATGCAGCAGCGGTAACGAAGGATCCATATAAGTAGCCTTGTTAGCTGCCGGATCCAAAGGCGCCTCTTTTAAAACATGATTCATCCCGGTTATCATTTCTAATTTTGCCGCTGTATTGCATTGATGTAGCGCCGCTGCTTCTTCTTTTTGCACCTGTACATCGGTAGTACCCTGTAATATTAAAACAGGCATCCTAAGCTTCTTTATTTCCTGGCACGGGTTATAGCTCATCCATGACCTCATGTAGGGCTGGATACTTGGCCTGAATAACGTATACAACATCGGGGGAACAGAGTCTATGGTTTCACCTCTTTTCATCTTATCAAAAAGATCCCGCGCGGCAGGGGCTAATAGCGGAACCTGTTGTTTCAGCTGCCAGAAGATAATATCATCGATAGGCTCCGCCGGGCCCGAAATAGAAATATATTTATCCGCCGGTACTTTTTGTGCTGCTACCATTGCAATTAAAGAACCTTCACTATGGCCTGCCAGAATGAGCCGATCGGCCCGCGGATCTTTTTTCAGGAATCTGAACCACAGCTCAATATCTTTAATATAATCATCAAAAACAAGTTTAGATTCATCTGCCCCGGCAGCCTTGCTCGCCCCAATACCTCTTTTATCTATCAGCAAAGTTGCAATGCCATATTGCACAAGAGAATCGGCCAGCATGCGGTAGCTGTTTGCCTTTACACCTAAAGGGTTATTTCCATTCCGGTCAGTAGGCCCCGATCCGGGCTGAAGAATAATTACATCAAACTTCCTTTTACCGGCAGGAACAATTAAACGGCCACAAAGGTCTCCTGAAGCAGTATGCAGCACTTTTTCCGCCTCAGTTGTCTGTGAATAAGTGGTATAATTTATACCCGAAAACAAAATCAGCAAAAGAATCCGGATCATATAGTTTCTGTTGAATACAAAAGATTAACGGTAGCCCAATATTAAAATTAGATATTTTTGCCGTCCTATATAAAAATTAAAAAAATGAACAAAGGACCTGTTTCCAATTTTATACAACACCATTACCGCCATTTTAATGCTGCGGCCTTAATGGATGCTGCCAAAGGTTACGAAACGCATTTGCTGGAAGGCGGAAAAATGATGGTTACACTGGCCGGGGCGATGAGCACGGCAGAGCTGGGTATTTCGCTGGCAGAAATGATCCGGCAGGATAAAATACAGATCATCAGCTGCACAGGCGCTAACCTGGAAGAAGATGTAATGAACCTGGTAGCGCACTCTCACTACAAACGGGTTCCGCATTACCGCGACCTGACACCACAGGAAGAATGGGATCTTTTAGAAAACCATTACAATAGGGTTACAGACACCTGCATTCCTGAGGAAGAGGCTTTTCGCCGCCTGCAAAAACACCTGGTAAAACAATGGAAAGAGGCCGAAGCAAAAGGCGAACGCTACTTTCCGCATGAATTTTTATATAAAACAGTATTGAGCGGTGAGCTGGAACAATATTATGAAATTGACCCGAAGGACAGCTGGATCGTTGCTGCGGCAGAAAAAAACCTGCCGATCATTTGCCCGGGCTGGGAAGACAGCACCACCGGGAATATTTTTGCCAGCTATGTGATTAAAGGCGAATTGCGGGCCGGTACGGTAAAGAGCGGCATTGAATATATGGTATATTTAACCGAATGGTACCGGGCCAACAGCAGCGGTAAAGGAGTGGGCTTTTTCCAGATAGGTGGCGGTATTGCCGGTGATTTTCCTATTTGCGTGGTGCCGATGATGTACCAGGACCTGGAGTGGCACGATGTTCCTTTCTGGAGTTACTTTTGCCAGATCAGCGACAGCACCACTTCTTACGGCTCTTACAGCGGCGCCGTTCCTAACGAAAAAATTACCTGGGGAAAATTAGATATCCATACACCTAAATTTATTGTGGAAAGCGATGCCACCATTGTGGCGCCGCTGATATTCGCCTGGATATTAGGCTGGTAAAACTGGTCATCATTTTTAAAATATTTAAACGCACTTTCCCGGTGCGTTTTTTTTATTTCCCATGAATATTTATTATTGTTTTGGGCCACGGGGAACTTCCATAAAAATTTTTCATTCATTCTTTATGTAACCCGCCTGCCGGACGGGCAGGTTTAATGAATGAAAAATTTCATGTGCGTTTCTCATGAGTTTTTTACTTAACCTATCTTAACTTTTTATATTAACCTGAACTATTTTGCTGCTGTCTTTTTACTATGACCTTTGTACAATAACAATAATTTAAAAACACACAATATGTCAGGTCAAATATCAGGGTTGCATCACATTACTGCAATAGCCAGCAATGCACAACGAAATTTGGATTTCTATACAAAGATTTTGGGATTAAGGCTGGTTAAAAAGACGGTCAATTTTGATGATCCGGGAACCTACCATTTTTATTATGGCAACGAAAACGGCGAGCCGGGCACCATACTTACTTTTTTCCCCTGGGAAGGTATCGGACAGGGACGAAACGGAGCAGGAATGGCCACAGAAATTGCATACACTGTACCCGAAGGAAGCCTTGAGTTCTGGAAAGACCGGCTGAAACAATTCAATGTAAATACGGCCGAAGCGATTGAACGTTTTGGAGAAGCCTATTTACCTTTTAACGATCCCGATGGATTGGCGCTTGCGCTTGTTATCCCTAAAACCAACGATGATCGCAAGGCCTGGATAACCGCTGATGTTGATGAAAGCGTTGCCACAAAGGGGTTTTATAATACTACCTTAACCCTACGCAGGTTAGAGCCCACTGCAAAAGTGCTGACAGATATTTTTGGTTACCGCCAGACAGAACAGGATGGCAACCGCTACCGCTTTACAACAGACGCAGTACCAACAGCGGCTACCATTGATTTGCTTATAGATGAATCTGGTAAAAAAGGATACAATGCCGCAGGCACAAATCATCATATTGCCTTTCGTGTAAAAGATGATAACATACAGATGCATTTCCGCGAAAAAATATTAAGCGCCGGCTTACAGATCACTCCCAAAATTAACAGGGATTATTTTTACTCACTATATTTCCGTGAACCGGGAGGCGTGCTTTTCGAAATAGCGACAGACAACCCGGGTTTTACTGTTGACGAGCCTTTAGATGCACTCGGATCAGCTTTAAAGCTGCCTAAACAATACGAACCGGCAAGGGCCGAAATAGAAAAAGCTTTACCTGTATTAAAATAAGTTTATCCCATGCATAAAGAACAGATCATACAGGCAGGAAATATTCAAAATCCATCAAAAGCACTGATCATGCTGCATGGGCGCGGCGCCAGCGCTGGCGATATTTTGTCGCTGGCTACTCATTTGAATGTAAAAGATTATTTGCTGCTGGCGCCCCAGGCCACTAACCATAGCTGGTATCCCTATTCTTTTCTGGCACCGCCTGCCGAAAACCAGCCCTGGCTGGATAGCGCCCTGGAGCTGGTGGGTAAATCGGCTGATGTTGCCTTGCAGGCAGGGATCAGCAAAGAAAATATTTACTTTCTCGGGTTCTCGCAGGGCGCCTGCCTGGCGCTTGAGTATATTACCCGCAATGCGACCCATTATGGCGGAGCGGTAGCTTTTACCGGCGGCTTAATCGGCGATAAAATTTATAAAGAAAATTATAGCGGAGCGTTTAACAATACGCCTGTTTTTATAGGCACAAGCGACCCCGATTTTCATGTACCGGTTGAGCGGGTAAATGCATCCGCCAGCATTTTAAAAGAAATGGGCGCAGCAGTAACCGAAAAAGTGTACCCGGGAATGGGCCATACCATTTCGGCAGACGAAGTACTGCAGGCCAATCAGCTGGTATTAAAATAATACTTGTTTAATGATTTATACCTTTATAAAAAAACAGAAATATGCAATCTATACTTTTTCCGGCTGCTGAAAGAGGAACAAAAGATATTGGCTGGCTTCGCAGCAATTTTGCCTTCAGCTTCAGCAACTACTATAACCCTGTAAAAAGCGCCTTCGGAACTTTGTTTGCGTTTAACGACGACTACGTGGAACCTGGCAAAGGGTTTGGTATTCATCCGCACATTAATATGGAAATCATTTCCATTTTGCTGAAAGGGAAAATGAACCATAAAGATACGATGGGTTACAGCACCGTTATAGAAGAAGGTGTTGTGCAGATCATGAGCGCCGGCAGCGGTTTAAAGCACGAGGAATACAATATTGGCGATGATGAAGTAAACTTTTTGCAGATATGGATCTATCCCAAGCAGCAAAATATCATTCCACGCTATCAGTTCCGCAGTTTTCCAAAAGAAAAAAGAAAGAACAAACTGATAACGATCATTTCAGGAGAAGAAGGCCAGGAGCATTGCTGGATCAATCAGAACGCAAAACTTTCTCTTGGATTTTTTGATAAGGGGCATCAGGTGGATTATAATTTCCGGCAGGAAAATATGTGCCTTTTCATCTTCACCATTTCCGGTAGTATTGCTGTAAATGGTCAGTCACTTCCCGAACGTGATGCTGTCGGTATCTGGGACACCGGCAGCATTCATATCAGCTGCGAAGAAGAAAGCGAGTTTTTAATAATTGAAACGGTGATTAATCAGAAATAAAATGTGAACTATAAAAACACAAAAGAGGATGTCAAAAGTGCTACATACTAATTTTGCCATAAAGTCACAAAGACGCTAAGATATACGAATTCAATACTTTAAAATTTCGTGCCTCCGTGGCAATTTCTTCTTTTGAGACAGTTTCTTTTATTTTTTTCCTTGAACGTTTTGTTATTGATTCAATTTCAGATCCCTTTTCAGCATATCTTCCCTGTTTGCCATTTCCCAGGCTGTATAAAAAACCATCTGCGCTCTTTTGGCATATAGCGGAAAGTTAATTTTATCTACCGTATCTGAAGGTCTGTGGTAGTCGGCCAGTAACATACCATCATAAAAAAACAGGATAGGGATGCCCTTTTTGGCAAAGTTATAATGATCGCTGCGGTAATAGATCCGGTTCGGATCGTTGGGATCGTCAAACTTATAGTCCAGCACCAGCCTGGTGTACTTATTATTCATCCCTTCATTGATCTTTGCCAGGTCGGTGCTCAGCTTATCATGACCGATCACATATACATAATTTAAAGTATCTGCGCTTTTTCTTTCGGTATCAACACGGCCGATCATATCGACATTCAGGTCGGCTGTTGTTTTTTCAACCGGGAATACCGGGTGCCCAGCATAATATTCCGATCCCCATAAGCCCTTTTCTTCTCCGCAAACGGTCATGAACACTACGGTCCTTCTCGGGCCTTTCCCCGCTTTTTTTGCTTTGGCAAAAGCTTCGGCCATCTGGATAACACTTACGGTGCCCGATCCATCGTCATCTGCTCCATAATAAATATTTCCTTTTTCGTCAGTACCCAGGTGATCGTAATGAGCTGTAACAAAAAGATACTCATTCTTTTTATCGGAGCCTTCTATCATACCTATTACATTACTTACCGTAGCAGTTTTTTTACCCGATGTATAGGTTATCGAAACACTTACCGGCCTGGTAACAGGGTCAACCACTCCTTCTCCTACAAAAGACCTGATGTCCTTGATATGCTGACCACTTTTTGATACTACATTATCGTTTATATAAAATACCGGGATGGCTTTCGACTCCTCTGCTGCTGCTGCATCGGGCTTTGGCCGGTAGGTATTGTTTAGCATTTGCAGGGAAGGCAGCACATCTGCTATTATCAATACCGCAGCAGCGCCTTTTTTCTTTGCGTTGAGTATTTTATTGGCTATAAAGGCAGGAGATTGCCTGCGGGGCTTATCCGTTTTATATCCATCCGGCTGGCCGGATAAAAAGATGACCAGCTTGCCGCTTACATCTGTATTCTTATAATCATCCCTGTTTTCATCAACAATACCATAGCCCACAAAAATATATTCAGAAAAATTAAGGGCTACATTTTGAGGCATGCTGATCCAGGGTGCAAAATCTGTGTACGGCACAAAATCCGTTCCCCCCATATTTAAAGAAAGGGAAGAGGCACTGTCTTTTTCCAGTGTAAAATACTGCCTGAAGCTGCCATTATTGCCGGGTGTAAGACCGAATGCCCGGAACCGGGATTCTATATAGTCGGCAGCCTTGTCAAGCCCCGGCGAAGGGGTATTTCTTCCGCCCATTTCAGCGCTTGCTATAATGCTAAGGTCACTTTTCAGATCTTCCGGGGTAATGGTTTTTGCAAAAGGAACCGGATCTGCAATTTTTTGCGCCTGGGCATTAACACAGGCAAAAGCGAATGCGGCTAATAATAAATTCTTTCCCATATAATATTGTTGAACTGTAAATGTAAATAACAAGCGCCAACAAACAGCAACCGTTTATCAAAATAATACCTTTCAGACATTAAACGCCGGTCAATAAGCAATTGGAATCACAAGTAATAATTATGAATATCGTCATACTGAAACACAGAGCAGTTGAAGCATCTCTGAATAATCAGTCGGGTCTTAATAATCGGGAGGCTGCTCCTCTTTTCGTTTGCATGCGCAGCAACTTCCGGCGCATATTACCAGAAGCAATCCCCGGTACAGAAAAAAAGAAGTATATGTTTGGAAATATGGAAAGGTATTTAACCGCAGGATATTTTATTAACCCGGTTTTCGTGCCGGCCGCCCTCAAATACGGTATTCATAAAAACATCCACCATTTCTTCGGCAACATCTTCGGAAACGAATCGGGCAGGTATGCAAAGAATATTTGCGTTATTGTGCTTGCGTGCCAGCGCAGCGATTTCATCGTCCCAGCAAAGTGCGGCCCTGATGCCCTGGTGCTTGTTTGCAGTAATCGCAACACCGTTGCCGCTGCCACAAAGAAGGATGCCGAAAGCATATTCCCCGCTTTCTACAGCCTCTGCAACAGGATGTGCAAAATCAGGATAATCAACGGCGCCGGCAGCCGTTGCCCCAAAATCTTTAAAAGCGCATTCCCTGCCTTCAATAAAAGAAATAACAAATTCTTTCATCTCAAAACCGGCATGATCGCAGCCAACGGCTATGGGTTTTGAAAGATCAAATATCTGCTCCATGAAAAAAAGTTTTTAAATTAGCTCCATTCCTCCACCCTGTCTTCCGGCGGACGCTTTTTCTCCACCCTTGCAGCAACCATTATACTCGCTTCGTATAATAAATACAAAGGTATAGTAACTATAGTTAAACTGATAGGATCAGTTGAAGGCGTAATAATAGCTGCCGCAATTAAAATGACCACCAGCGCATGACGGCGATATTTTTTTAAAAACCCGCTGGTAAGGATGCCTATCTGCGAAAGCAACAGCACTAACAACGGCATTTGAAACAGCAGGCCAATACCCGCTGTGGTGTAGGTGAGATTTTCAAGATAGTCTGCAAACGTAGGTTTTACATCGATTTGCGGGCTTAGCTTATAGTTGAAATAAAACCCAACCATAAAGGGTGTTAAAACAAAATAGCCGAACAGCACCCCCAGAAAAAACAATATTGAAACCCAAAAAATAATGCCGGTAGTTTGCTTTCTTTCCTTATCTGATAACGCAGGCCGTACAAATCTCCATATCTCCCAGAATATATAGGGGAAAGCAACAATAAAGGCGGCAATAAACGCCACATTAAAAGAAGCAATAAATTGTCCTGTCATGGCTGTTTCCTGAAACCGGGGAAGTGCTGTTCCGTCGAAACAGAGCGACTTTACATGAATCTTTTCGCCTAACCAGCAGAACCAGCGGGTGGCAATAAACCCGGGCTTGGTGGGGGCCATAATAATTTTATCGGTTATCTCATCAATATAAATGAAGACAATAATGGCGCAGATTACAATTGCAATGATCGAGCGGATGAGGTGCCAGCGCAATACTTCGAGATGATCGATAAAAGACATTTCTTCATCAGAAGTATTCCTTTTGTTTAAAAAATCCATCAATGCCATATACCTAAAAATAAGAACGCAAAGATGCGTTTTAATTGCTGATTTGAGATTTAAGATTTGAGATTTTTTGTACCCGGCACCAATCTTTAATCAATTTGTTGCGAACTATTTCAGCTTTTTCAGTTTCACCATTTCGATGCGGGTATGGGTTACCGCAATGATATCAAACTCATAATCCTCAATAATAATGCGCTCTTTTTGCCCGGGAATTGTTTCGTGGTGATTTATAATATAGCCTGACAGGGTTTCCGTTTCATGCCCTCCGAAGGAGAGCCCGTATTTTTTTTCCAGGTAGTCCAGCTCCAGCCTCCCTGAAAAAATATATTCGCCTTCGGCAATTTGTTTTTCTACAAACTTTTCTGTATCATACTCATCCCATATTTCTCCGAAAAGCTCTTCCAGCACATCTTCCATTGTAATAATACCGGCGGTTCCTCCAAACTCATCCACCACCCATGCAATGCTTTTTGCCTCCTGGCTGAATTTATAAATAAGATCCACCGCACTCATGCTCTGGGGCACTGCAATAATGCTGATTAGTATACTCCTGATATCTTTGGGCCTTTTGAAAAGATCCAGCTGGTGCACGTATCCTAAAATATTGTCAATGGAATCTTCATAAATAATGATCCTTGTTCGTTTCGTTTCAACAAATTTTTGCAATAACTCATCAACAGGCGTCTTTACATCCACCCCTATTACTTCTTTACGGGGCACCATCGATTGCTTAATTTTAATATGGGGCAGTTCCTGTGCGTTTTCCAAAAGGCGTGCACTGCTATCGGCCTTAGAGCTGTCTTTTATCCCGTCTGAAAACACAAACCGCAATTCATTTTTACTTAAGGGGGACTTGCTTTTATCGAGCCGCACATTAAAAACATATTTTAAGATCCAGTTAGATAGTTTAAACATCCCTAACACAAAAGGAGAAAAAATTTCGTAGAAAAAATTCATTAACAGCGAAAATCCGCCCAGCAGGGAATTACTTCTGGCCCTGAATATTGCCCGGGGAATAAATTCTGCAAAAACAAGCACTATCAATACATTGCCCAGGATTTCAAACCCCAGCTGAACTCCCCTCGAATCAATCGGCAATCTTTTCCATAAGGGTTGTGCCACTTCTGCTGTTAATAAAATAAAAATAGTAAGCGCCAGGATATAGCCCATTATAGCAATGCCCAAAAAAACGGCGGGAGTATCTACAAACCGGCCAAGGCGGTGCCCTCTTGCTGTTTCCTGTTTTCTTTTTAGCTCAATATTCAGCCTGCTGGCACTATAAAAAGCCATTTCGATGCCTGCAAAAAACATCATGAACAATAAGGCAGCAAACCATGCAATTAAAGTTGCGTCCATGTATTAAAGATACGGTATAGATTTTTTTTAAAAATGTATTTCATTTATTATCTGAACTGTGCAAATAAATCTCTTTCTCATGTAAAGTTCATTCAAATACGGCTTGTCTATACAGGCTTTCTCCAGGTCATTTTTTCAAAAACGCAGCGATCAGCTGCTCTGCTTCGGCGCAGGCTTCCTGCAAGTCATGGTTTACAATAACATGGTTAAAATGATGACTGAACGACATTTCGTATTCTGCTTTATTAACACGGGTTTGCAAAGACTCTTCTGTTTCTGTGCCCCTGCTGGCCAGCCGCCGGGCCAGCTCCCTTACCGATGGTGGTTCTATAAAAACAGACAAGGCACTTTTCGGATACTGTTGCTGCACATGAATCGCTCCCTTTACATCAATATCCAGCAGCGGGCATTTGTTTTCTTTCCACAGGCGTTCCAGCTCTTTTTTTAAAGTACCGTAATATTTTCCTTCATAAACCATTTCCCATTCGGCAAACTCGCCTTTTTGTATTTTTTGCTGAAACGCTTCCACTGAAATAAAATAATAGTCTTTCCCGTTAACCTCATATTTACGCGGAGCACGCGTTGCTGCTGATATAGAAAAAGCCAGTTGCGGATATTTCTCAAGCAGGTGTTGGGTAATGGATGTTTTTCCGGCACCCGATGGCGCCGTTATAATGATTATTTTTTTATTAGTGGAAGCCATGAGTACAAATTACGGAAATTACAGCGGGAGTAAAAAATCTGAAACCATGAGTTTAAAATTATATAATCTCTGCCCGGCCTTGGCATTTGGTACGATCCTCATTCCAGATGCCCCGAAAATATTACAACTTCCGGCTGCATAAAGAATTATAAAGAGCACTTGTTTAAACCCCAATGAAAATCTGGACAAATAGATCGAGAAAGAGAACCACAACGACAATAGTGTCACAGCGAAAACACAACGTTGTGAGACATTTGTGTTGTTAAGCCGTTGTGTTTTATTCAAAAAAAGAACATTTTGATTAAGGTTTAAACAAGTTCAGCATTTTTTTTACAAAATCTCCTCAATGCTTTTCCTGATATTTTCACTCATTTTATGGGTAGGCAGGTCATTTTCATCCCCGCCGAAAGGATCTTCGATCTCTTCGGCAATCAACTCAAGACTGGCCAGTACATAAGTAATAAAAACAACAACCGGTACTACCCAGTAACCCAGCTGGAATACGTAGCCCCAGGGTAATGAAAGCAGGTAAATCAATACAAATCTTTTTATAAACACACCATACGAGGAAGGGATGGGTGTATTTTTAATCCGCTCGCAGGCGCCACATATATCCGTGAACGATTGCAGCTCATTATTTAAAAACAATAATACTTCGCCGCTTATTGCCCCGTTGCGGTACAACTTTTTTACGTGCTCATAAATCAATCCCGCCACCTGATTGGGAACATGTTTTTCGGTGTCAATGGCGGAAAGAATCTTTTTAGTCTGCTCGTTTTCATCAAACAACATTACTCTTGTTCTTTCTTTCAGTAAATGCTGATGCAGGGCCAGGGCATACCCCGGAATAATTTTTCTGAAAAAAGCCCGCTCTTCTTGCTGATCTTCTCTTAACACTACAGAAAGCTTTAAAGCCAGGTTACGCGAATTATTCATCAGGGCGCCCCAGAGTTTCCGTCCTTCCCACCAGCGGTCGTATGCCGTATTTGTTCTGAAAACAAGTACCAGGGAAATGGCAAAACCCAGCAGGGAATGCAGCACCGGCAGGTTTTTGATAACGCTTTTATCCGAAAGCTTCCAGTAACCCAGTTCCAGGTAAGCAATTACTGCTGAATACACCGCAATCACGATCAATATCCACCAAAGCTTCCGCAGGACATCTGCTTTGGTTACCCTGAACAGGATATTAAACCAGTCTTTAGTATTGTAGTAGCGCATTTTTTAGTTAATAAGCTGAAAGGTTTATACATTAACAAAGCCTGACTCCGAAGTTGTTTAAACTTTTTTTAACCACATAGGATTATAGCCATTACATAGTACTGAGTAAAAAAAGAACGTCCCTTGTTATAAGGAAAACATAGTTTTTCATTCCGACAGCTACCGGAATGAAAAATCTTTGTGATGCTATCTCCTCTTTTTCTAAATCTATGTGGTTCCATTTTGGAAAGTCTAAACAAGTTCTCTTTTAAAAAGATCCTCGACTTTAAATTCTTTTTATATCAGCGCCCAGTGCCTGCAGCCTCGTATCAATATGCTGGTATCCCCTGTCAATCTGCTCAATATTCTGAATAGTACTTTTTCCTTCAGCGCTTAAGGCGGCTATCAGCAAAGCCACTCCTGCGCGGATATCGGGGCTGCTCATGGTGATGCCGCGCAGCGGATGTTCTTTTTCCAGCCCGATCACTACCGCCCGGTGCGGATCGCAAAGAATGATCTGCGCACCCATCTCTATCAGTTTATCCACGAAAAACAGGCGGCTTTCAAACATTTTCTGATGTATCAAAACACTTCCGTTGGCCTGTATCGCTGTAACGAGTATAATACTGAGCAGATCGGGCGTAAAGCCGGGCCAGGGATGATCATAAATAGTAAGCACACCCCCATCCAGATATTTTTGAATGGTGTAACTGTCCTGAGACGGAATGTGTATATCATCGCCGTTAAAATGCAGCTGTATCCCTAACTGCCTGAACTTTTCAGGGATAATGCCCAGGTCATTTATTCCTGCATTTTTAATCGTAATATCACTTTGTGTCATCGCGGCAAGCCCGATAAAAGATCCTACTTCGATCATATCGGGCAACATCGTGTGGGCCGTGCCGCCCAGGTATTTAACGCCCTCCACAGTAAGTAAGTTACTGCCAATACCGCTGATCTTTGCGCCCATACGATTAAGCATTTTGCAAAGCTGCTGCAGGTAAGGCTCACAGGCGGCATTATAGATAGTGGTGGTTCCCGTAGCCATTGTGGCGGCCATTACAATATTCGCCGTACCTGTTACAGACGGCTCATCCAGCAACATATACGTTCCTTTTAACTCACCGGCAGTTAAATGAAAAAAGCCATCTTCCTGGTTGTAGTCCAAATGTGTGCCCAGTTTCTGAAACCCTATCACGTGGGTATCCAGTCTTCTCCTGCCAATCTTATCGCCGCCGGGCTTAGGAATAAAGGCTTTTTTATAACGTGCCAGCATTGCTCCGGCCAGCATTACACTGCCCCTTAAACGCCCGCTTTTCCTTTTAAATTCGGGGCTGTGCAGGTAATCGATATTTACGTTGTCTGCTTTAAAAATGCAGGTGCTGCGGTTTATCCTGTTCACTTTTACGTTCATTTCAGAAAGCAATTCGATCAGCAGATTTACATCCAGGATATCCGGTATATTATTTATCGTTATTTCTTCGGGAGTAAGCAGTACGGCACTGATGATCTGCAATGCCTCGTTTTTTGCTCCCTGCGGAACGATTGTTCCTTTTAATTTTTTTCCGCCGTGTACTTCAAATACATTCATTAGTGCAACGATTTTTATAAAAACGAAGATAGGCGTAAATGTTTTCTTCGCAGCACCTTTAATACCAGTAAACCTTCAACACGTCTAATAATACGGACTGATCATTACGTATACCAAAACCCCGGTTACAGCTACGTATAACCAAAGCGGCCAGGTAATCCTGGCAATCTTTTTATGGCGCGGATATTCGCCTGTCAACCCGCGGTATGCTGTAAATAAAATAAAAGGCAGGATAATGCCCGCCAGGGGAATATGTGTGAAAAGAATGATATAATAAACTGCTTTTAAAGCGTCCGCACCCCCGAATTTAGTGTCGCCGGCCAACAGGTGATGGCAGATATAACTTACCAGGAAGAGGATCGATAACACCATTGCAACCAACATGATCTTTTTATGCAGCTGGTATTTACCGCTTTTTACCGCCGCCAGGGCCCAGAGAAGCAAAACGGTCACCGTAGAATTTATAACCGCATTTATGAGCGCAAAAATATGTACATCAAAGCGCGGGTTTACTTTTAATTGGATACGCCCCAATGCCGCCACAACTAAAAACACAATTACAGAAAATGTCAGGATCAGCCAGTTGGCCTTTTTATCATTTTTCTTCCAGGTGGTAGTCAACATCTTTTTTCTTTTTAAATAAAATCATAAATAAACCAACCGCAACAGCAGTTATCAGAAACGCTATTGCAAGTGCTTTTACCGGCAGTCCGCTCTTTTTTGTTTTGTCTTTTTCCAGCGTTAATAAAACAGCATCGCGCGAAAGCCGTTTAAGGTCCTTATCCTCCAGGCCATGATAGTAGCCCCGTATGTGATGCCTGCCATCCAGCAATACAAAAAGATCGGTATGTACAAATGACGTATCAACACCCTTGCCGTCCACTACAGCCAGCCTGAGGTCGTTTAATGCCAGATCATAAATCGTTTTCTTGTCCCCGGTAAGCAGGTCCCACTGCTCAGGATTTACCTGGAACCGGTCGGCCCATTTTTTTAACTGGGGAACAGAATCCCTTTCCGGGTCAACAGAAAATGATAAAAAATGCACATTATGATTCGTCTTATCGCCCACACGCTGTGCATTGGTAATGGCTTCTTCTACCGTTCTCATATTGGCCGTTAAAGCAGGACAGATAGTAGGGCAGTGGGTAAAAAAGAAATCAAGAATAATGATCTTTCCTTCATAATCACTCAGCCGCACGGGTTCTCCTACCTGATTGACCAGTTTAAAATCGGGAAGCCGGTGCCATACCGTATCTGTTACCCGTTTTCCATTTTCCAGCCGGGCATTAATGCTGTCCGGCATATAATAGCGGGGCATCGATAACGCCTCATCACTGTAATGCCGGATCACCAGGTAGCAGGTTAATGGCAGCAAAACGGCCATTAATACTGCATATAGTCCTTTTTTACTCAATTTTTTATAAATTTATCAATCGGATGCGCTGTTAAACGAAACGGGCGCTTCCAAAAAACTTTTGCAAAATTCGTAAAATAAAGCATTGCTCCTGCAGGTTTTACCAGGTTTATTACAGAACCGGCGTAAAATTTGCGCCTTTTCTTTTACCATGCTTCTTAAAAAACTCAAATGCGCAATATGTTTTTAAAGATCTTTTTACCGGCAATAGTGTTAATGGTTGCAGTTAGCAGCAGTTGCAAGCCCGATGATAAATCCGCTGCACATCCGGATACAGATAGTTCTGCGGGCGGGCCCCCGGTAGAAACCCAGAAACCCAATACTGAATATAAGCCGGCTTTTGAGGGGCAAACCAGGATAGCCGGGATGAAAACAGCCACGCCCCTCGATATAGAGGTACTGAGCGAGAGCCTGCAGAATCCCTGGGGAATTGCGGTATTGCCTGATGGGCGGCTATTGATCACCCAAAAAAGCGGCACTATGCGGATCGCAAAAACTACCGGCGAGTTATCAGGAACAATTACCGGGCTGCCGGCAGTAAATGCTAACGGCCAGGGTGGTTTGCTGGGGGTTACTATCGATCCGGATTTTACCGGAAACAGAACGGTTTACTGGTGCTTTTCTGAAAATTACAACGGCTGTACCATGACGGCTGTAGCAAAAGGCCGGTTGGCAGCTGATGAAACAAAAATTGAAGACGCCACTGTTATTTACAGGGCGGTGCCGCTCTTAAAAACAAACAGTACCTTACATTATGGCGGCCGTATTTTGTTTGACAAACAAGGAAATTTATTTGTAAGCACCGGCGAGCGCTCTAACACAGATACCAGGCCCGAAGCGCAAAAGCCAGATTCACCATTGGGAAAAGTTTTAAAAATTACTAAAGATGGCGCACCTGCAGCAGGCAATACAAACGGGCTGCCGGAAATATATTCGCTGGGGCACCGCAATGTACAGGGGTTGGCCATACATCCTGAAACAGGCGATCTGTGGGAATGTGAATTTGGTCCCCGTGGCGGAGATGAAGTAAATCGTATAGAGGCCGGTAAAAATTACGGTTGGGCCACTATTACTTATGGAATTGAGTATTCCGGTGAGCCCATCAATAACGGGCTTACCCGGAAAGAAGGATTGGAGCAGCCTGTTTATTACTGGGACCCGGTTGTATCGCCCAGCGGCATGACCTTTTATGACGGCAGCCAGATCCCGGAATGGAAAAATAATTTATTCATTGGTTGTCTTAGCGGGTCACATATTGTACGCCTTAAAATCATAAATAATAAAGTAGTGGGCGAAGAACGGTTACTGGCCGATCAGCAGCAACGCTTTCGGGATGTAAAGGAAGGAAAAGACGGCGCATTGTATGCAATTTGCGATGGAGAACATGGAAGATTATACAGGATCGGAAAGAAATAAAATCATGGTTAACGATTGGTTATAGCATTACACGCCTCTATTTATGAATGATCGGGGAACGATTAAAACTTTCGCATTATTTTCGCCTAAAATTTTAACGATCAATCCTCCATCAAAAATATTAGTAACCGGCGGCACCGGGTTTCTGGGTGCCTATATTATCAAAGAGCTGGTTCAGCAGGGCTTCCGGGTACGGGCTGTTAAACGCGGAGCAAGCAAAATGCCGTTCTTCATTGATGCCGCCATATTACAACAGGTGGATTGGGTAGATGGCGATATACTTGATATCAGCTCGCTGGAGGACGCCATGACAGGAGCAGACACCATCATACATAGTGCCGCCGTTGTTTCTTTTAATAAGAAAGACCGGTCAGGGATGTACCAGGTAAATGTAGAAGGAACAAAAAATGTAGTAAATGTAGCGCTTGAAAAAGGGATTGAACGCCTGGTGTATATCAGTTCGGTAGCGGCCATTGGCCGGAAACTTACCGGAACGGTTGTTGATGAAAACGCCAAATGGGAAGACGGAAAGGCCAATACGCATTATGCCATCAGCAAGTTTAAGGGAGAGCTGGAAGTATGGCGGGGTTTTTCTGAAGGGTTAAAGGGTGTGATCTTAAATCCCGCAACGATACTGGGTTATGGAGACTGGGGCAGCGGCAGCAGTCACCTTTTTAAAAATGCTTATAAGGAATTTAAGTGGTATACCAACGGGGTTAACGGCTTTGCTGACGTGGAAGATGTGGCACATGCTACTATTGAATTGATGAAAAGCGATATCAACGGGGAACGGTTCATTGTTTGCAATGATAACTGGCCTTTTAGAAAGCTTTTTGATACAATGGCGGATCATTTTGGAAAAAAGCGACCGTCAAAGGAAGCCACGCCATTCCTTTCATCGATAGCCTGGCGTATGGAAAAACTAAAAGCCGCCCTGTCGGGCAAAAAGCCACTATTAACAAAAGAAAGCGCAAAAGTAGCCAATAGTATCACCCGGTTTGATAACAGCAGGCTGCTTCGTGCTTTACCGGGTTTCAGCTACAGACCCCTGGAACAAACCATACAGACGGCATGTGCAAAATACATAGAGCACGAATAATTATACCATAGCTAACCGGTACAAAAAAAAGCGGCTGGGGCCGCTTCAAAAAATCAGAAAAAAGTTGTGCTTACAACCCGCCCAGGCTGATCCCCGCCGTAAACGGCCTTAACTGGGGGCCCATCCCTGTTTTAAGCAGGCTGGTAAACTGGTACGTGCCAAACAGCGAAAAGTGGCCATACCCAATGCGGGCGGTACCCACAACACGGGTGGTATTGAAAAAATATTTACTGTATTCTTTTAAAAGATAATTAGACTGGCTGCCACTTTCGGTAATACGGCTGCGGGTGCCTCCTTTTAACATAGTACCCACTTTTACGCCTACCGCTGTTTTAAAACTTTTATCGCTGTGCTCGGGATCCACTGTATAACGCAGCTCTATCGGCGCTTCAAGATAAGTAGTAACCACTTTTGTTTTCTTGATGGTAGCACTGCTGCTGCTTTCAAACTTTAAGGTTGAGGTTGACGCTTTTACATCGGCAAAATTATCATCATCAAGGAACACGTGATCTGAACCGATGCCCAGGCCAAGTCCTGCGCTTAGTTGCGGGGTTTCCTTAAACGGGAGGTCAAACATAAAATAAGCATTGATACTTCTTGAAAAACCTTTTGTACCAATACTATCAGGTATATTCAGCCAGTTGGTATATCCCAGCTGCAGCATAAAATGATCATTTGCCCTGTTAGAAAGATTATATTTTTTCTTAGGCTTTTTTGCCCCGTCGCTGACCACCAGTTCCTGTTTTTGCGCGGTATCAACAATGCTTACACCCGGAGAAGCGCTGCTATCTTTTTGTGCGAATAAGCCACCAGCCAAGAGCAATAAAAAAGCAGCCAATAAAATTTTGTTCATCTGTTTGTTTTCTTACGTTTTAATTTTCAAACGGAATACAGCATCACAAATCCATTGACCTCTGCCTGTTCATTCAATAAAGACCCTGATGCATTTGTTATCTTCCGAATGTTAAGATTGGGGCAAATATATTTTTATTTCGGTTAAAAATAGGTTAATGCGCATCCTATACGCTAAATTTATTCTAAAAAGGGAGAAGATAAGAATACCTCCTCCGTAGTTTTACATGAGAAAAGTTATAATTATTTATCGCCTCTTTTGTATTTTGATACCGTTTCAGTCTCCCCCGCATCATTAGCATTAATATGCAAATAATTTTTAGCATCCCTTAAAACGATCCTGTAGTTTACGCCGTTGTTGTTGGTTACTTCTGTAACGCCCCAAACTTCTTTGGCCGGATAAGCTTTTTTTACATGATACAAAACATTGGCCGGTAATTCACTTTCTTTATAATAGCGTACGGTTTCAATAAGGGAGCCATTGCTATCAAATTTTGCCCTCGTTTTTACCGATGCATTCGTAAAAAACACTTCATAATAATCTCCAACGTTGCTCCATACAGCATTGGCCGGGTTTTTAAACACCTCTCTAAAGGTTTTTAATACTTTTTCATTTTCGGGATTTGTATCGGGGGTTGCAGCAGCAGCTGTAATGCTTATTAATATTGCTGCGGAAAGAATTAAATTTTTCATTGTTTTAAATTTTTATACGGGTTTTAATTTTATTATTTGTATTTGTTTCACAAACATACACCGGCTGTATGCTGTGAGACAAGCTGATACTGGCGAACATTACTTAAATAACCGGTGAACAGCCCTTTTTTAACCGCGAAAACACAGCAGCCCATGCAACCTTCTTCTTTATTGTTTTTAACCCGCAATCCATTAGCGTTAAATTTATTTTTGCTTTGCTGTTTTGAATGCACGGCCCCGAATCTGCTTGTACCCTTTTCAGGATAAAGATATCAGCACTTCATACCTTTTGCCAAGCCAAACAAGGATTAGTGGCAGGAGGCTCTTTGTTAAAAAATTCTAACTAATGATCGCCTTTTACCCCATCACTTATGAATGGTCTAAAACACATTTAAACGGTTAGGGCTCCGCCGTCCTGTTTCTGCATTCTCTGTTTGTATGTGATGAACGGCAAAGAAGTACGAAATCTTTCATACTTTTATTGTGACTAAAAGAACTTTCAACCGGTTGTTATATAATAATCGCAGGCCGTTAAAAATTGTTACACCTTGTATTATAAAAAATCTGGCTACCTTGCAAAGCCACCAAATATTATAGTAATGAAACCCGATACTAAGATCATTCATGCCGGTGTTGAGCCCGATCCGTCAACCGGAGCCATCATGACCCCGATATTCCAAACCTCTACTTTTGTACAAAGCGGACCGAACGAGCATAAAGGCTATGATTATTCCCGGGCTGGCAATCCTACCCGTACGGCGCTCGAAAATGCATTTGCGGCTTTGGAAAACGGCGCTTATGGACTGGCATTCAGCAGCGGCGTAGCCGCAACCGATGCGGTTATGCGCCTCTTAAAACCGGGCGATGAGGTAATTGCTTCCAATGATATGTATGGAGGCACCTATCGTTTATTTTCAAAACTCTGGGCACCCTTCGGCATTCAGTTTAATTATATTGATACCACCCAAACCGAAAACATAAAAAAAGCCATTACCGGCAATACAAAGCTGATATGGATTGAAACACCTACCAATCCGCTGATGAATATTACAGATATTGCGGCGGTTGCAGCAGTTTCCGGAAATGCAGGCACATTGCTGGTTGTGGATAATACATTTGCCTCTCCTTATTTACAAAATCCGCTTGATATGGGCGCAGATATTGTAATGCATTCGGCCACCAAATACCTGGGCGGACACAGTGATGTAATTATGGGCGCGCTGATGATGAATAACAGCGAACTGCGCGAAAAATTATTTTTTATACAAAAAAGCAGCGGCGCCGTACCGGGTCCTTTCGATTGCTTTTTAGTACTTCGCGGTATTAAGACGTTGCATGTGCGCATGCAGCGCCATTGCGAAAACGGAAGAAAAATAGCAGCATATTTAGCCGGTCATCCAAAAGTTAAAAAGGTTTACTGGAGCGGCTTTGAAACCAACCCCGGCTATGCCGTAGCAAAAAAGCAAATGCGCGGGTTTGGAGGCATGATGAGTTTTGAACTGAAAGACGAAGCGTCCGCAGCTGCTGTTAACGTGTTAAAAGGAACCAAAATAATTGCGCTGGCAGAAAGCCTTGGAGGTGTTGAATCTTTAATAAACCACCCGGCCACCATGACCCATGCATCTGTTCCCCGGGAAGAAAGAATAAAGAACGGGTTAAGCGATTCTTTGATCCGGCTGAGCATTGGTATTGAAGATGCAGATGATTTAATTGCCGACCTGCAGCAGGCGATCGGATAACAGTGCAATTCGCAAATTGCATTTTCGGGCAGCAGCCGGAAATATGATGGTTTAGGACCCCTTTACGTGGAGCGCTCTTCATCAGGATTAAACATCATTAAGATAACAAAGAATCAGCTAATTTTGATTTTATTTGCCAATTTTAATTAAGAGTGGAAAGAGATACTAAAACAAACATTGACGATTCTATTACTAAGCTGATCATCGATCTCAATAATAATTATGTTCATTGGGATAAATTCAGGGATATGCAGCTGCCCGATCCGGATTATAGAATTGCCATCTGGACAAAGGCCACCGCAGAAAGAGAACAGGGTTTTACAAGAACGCTGACCATCGGGGGCCTGTCCGTAAAATGGTGGTTGAGCAATAACATGGAGTTCATTCTTCATCAACTGGATATTGGTCTTGCCGGAGGCCGGGGAATGGAAAGCTTATTGGAAGCAAAACACATTCATCGTCACAAAACAACGGCCTTACTGGAAGAAAGCATTTCATCTGCCCAGCTCTCCGGGGCACTTGTAAGTAAAAAAGCAGCGAAAGAGATGCTTTTAAAAAAACGCAGTCCTCAAAATGTAAACGAACAGATCTGTATAAATATTTACCGCACCCTGCAACTGGGCTTTTCTAAAAAGGATCAGGTGCTTGATGAACCCTTCTTTTTACAATTACATCAGGTGCTTACAAAAGATACCATTAAGCTGAAAGGAATTGGTAATTACAGGACCAATAATAAAACGGATATGTCCTGTGTTGATGCCTCTGCCGGATATAAACCATCAGACACAAAGCAGATCCGGGAGTGCATGTCCGCGATCTTTGAATTCTACAACAATGATGCGGCGCCCTTCTTCATACACCCCTTGATTAAAGCCTGTATCATTCATTATTTAATTGTATGCATCCGCCCCTTTAAAGATGCAAATGGCAGGATGGCACGGTTGCTGGCTCAGATGTACTTGTTGAAAAAAGGCTATTGGATCGCCGGGTTTATTGCTGTTTCAAATGTGATATCAAAGTTCAAACTGAATTATCACAAATCAATAGTACAGTCTCAAACTGACGAAAACAATATCGGTTACTTTATTCATTTTTATATTCAAGCAGTGCAGATGGCGTATAGATCCCTGCGTGATTTTGTTGGGCGCATTTCTAAAGAAAAAAAAGAAAACAGCCTTTATAAAATACCGGGCTATAATGAGCGGCAAACAGCGGTATTGCAATGGATAAAGGAAGATGCCGCAAAAATGGTTACCATCAGGGAGCTGCGGTCGGTATATGGTGTTTCAAAAGAAACAGCCCGTACCGATTTAAATGGTTTAGTCGAAAAAGGCTGGATCCGTTATTTTAATATTAACAAAAAAGCTTATGCCTTTGTTAAGGCTGATGGGTTTGACGGATTAATAAAGCAGGTGAGCTAAGTTGCAGATAAAGACATTGTTGAAACCATTTCAGCGATGATCTGGGTATTCAAATAATGAAAAAATTAATTTTATAAGGGGCGCCACCGGTTTAAAATATCAAATGACAGATACAGGGTTAAAAGAATTTTTAGATAAGAAAGTACTTCAGTACGAACAACCGGGGTTTATAAAAGATGATCCCATTTGCATTCCGCACCAGTTTACTAAAAAACAGGATATTGAAATTGCCGGTTTTTTTGCTGCTATCCTGGCCTGGGGCAATAGAAAAAGTATTATCAACTCCTGCAATAAATTATTAAACTGGATGGATCGTGCGCCGTACGATTTCATTATGAGCTTCCGGGAGGAAGATCTGGCGCCTTTTGTAAAGTTTGCGCATCGCACTTTTAACCCAACAGATCTTTTTCATTTTTTTGACTACTTTCAGTATCATTATAAATTTTTGAAAGAAACTACACTCGAAACCGCTTTTACCAAACATCTTGAAAAAAGAGCAGCGCACACAGAAGCCGCCTTAACCGGCTTTCATTATTCTTTTTTCAGCGAAGAGCACTTTCCGGATTATCCCCGAAGAACCATAAAGCATATTGCGTCCCCGGCTAAAAAATCTGCCTGTAAAAGATTGAATATGTTCTTACGCTGGATGGTGCGCAGCAGCGCACACGGGGTTGACTTTGGCATCTGGAAAAATATAAACCCTTCACAGCTTGTATGCCCGCTGGATGTGCATGTGGCCCGCGTGGCGCGGCATTTGGGTTTATTACAAAGACCCCATAACGATTGGCTTTCGGCTGTTGAGCTTACCCGGAACTTAAAAGCGTTGGATCCGAAAGATCCGGTTAAATATGACTTTGCTTTGTTTGGGCTGGGCGTTGTGGAGAAATTCTAAAAATGAGCCCGCAAAAAAAATCCGCTGATAAAAACAACAGACCAGAAATTTCGTATACAGTTTCTTACTTTTTTCCAAACATCAGTTCCTTTACCTTTTCTTTATCTTCTTTTTCTTTTTTAAGATCGAACATAGTTCCGAATACATGGTCCCAAAGAGTACTGCTCACACCAAAGCCCTTATGCTCGTCTTTATAATGATGCAAATGATGGTTGCGCCATAGGCCCTTTATCCATTTAAACGGTGGGTTCCAGGCATGAATGGCATAATGCATCGTTCCATACATTAAGTAACCCAGCATAAAACCCGGAAAAAACATAAAAGCATGACGACCCATTATTAAATAAAAAACACTCAGCAATACCGATGCAATAATAATGCTGGGCACGGGAGGCATAAAAAGCCGTTGCCTGTCCCTTGGATAATGGTGATGATTTCCATGCATCACATAAGCTATTTTTTGAGCGGTGGGATTATCGCCTACCCAATGAAATACAAACCGGTGCGCCAGGTATTCGAAAAATGACCAAAAAAACATCCCGCAAAAAAATATCAGAAACACATAGCCTGTTGAAAAGTGCAAGCTGCTGGCACTATAATACAGCAAATAAGAGATAACAGGAATATACATACCCCAGATAACCAATGGGTGCGTTTTTGTAAGCATTTCCAGGTAATCATTCTTAAAAAGCCGGGCCTGTCCTTTATTATGAATCTTTTCAAACTTCATGCTGCAAAAATAAACCAAAAAATCAACACTATTTCCAAAGAGCCGTTTGCTACTCCGTTGGGCTTTTTTCTTTCCGTTCTTGTAAAAATTTTCGTTTCTTTTACGTGAGCAATGATCCCGAAACTTTCGGGATTACACCCAATAAGTTCCGTGTCTGCCGACTGGCTTCGACCATTAAAAACTTAAAAAAATGTACAGGAAATACTATTTATTAATACTGCTGGGCGCACTTCAATATGCTGCATATACGCAACCACCCCGATACGCCGAACAACAGATACATTCACATAACGATTACAAACAGCGATCCCCGTTTTATACCGCTTATAAAGCAGGCTGCGGCTCCATAGAAGCAGATATATTTTTATGGGGAGGCACCCTGCTGGTAGCACACCAGTTAAATGAAGTGGCCCCCGAAAATACCCTGGAACATCTTGATAAGATCGACTCCTGCATCCGGTCGAACAACGGGCTGCCTTATTCAGACAAAAATAAAAAGCTGCAATTAGTTATCGATCTGAAAACGGAAGCATCCCCCGCATTACAGCAATTAATTAAACACCTGGAAAATTACCCGGCGATTGTTACCAATAAAAACATCATTATTACCATTACAGGAAACCAGCCCCCTGAAGAAGCCTGGCCACAATATCCCTCTTACATTTTTTTTGACGGGCAGCCTGCCAGATCATATAATAAAAAATCACTCAGCAGGATCTATATGTTCAGCAGCAATTTTGCAACCTACAATATTCGCAACCAGGATTATAGCCCGCTGATCCCCGTTGTGCACCACATACACCGGTATGGCAAAAAGATCCGCTTCTGGGGCGCACCGGACAATACCGGCACCTGGCAGCACTTAACAGCTATTGGCGTGGATTATATTAATACCGATCATATTCCGGAATTAAAAACCTTTTTTAAAAATACGCCCTGATCCGGGATGGGTCTATCGGCAGGGGAAGCTTTCGTTATGCTCAGTTGTATTTGATTTTCCATTTCGTGAGGTTCGGAACATAACGCCTTTTCCGCTTTAATTCATACGCATATATTTTTTCTCCGATCTCTCTGAAAAAGGGATAACCCACCTGTTCATATTCATATTTATCGTCATTCAGAATGCCGTCGCTGTTGGTATAAATATTACCGCTCAGCATAAACTCCACCTTATTTTTGAAATCGGCAATATAACAGACGTCCGTTAAAAAACCATAACTCCAGCCGGTCTTATTAAAACTCCGGATATAAGAGGGCAGCTTTTGTTTTCCGGCTTTAAAAAAGAAAAACTTGGTGTAGCTGTCAAAATATTCTATAGTATCATATTTCGGGAAGGCGCTTTCCGAAGGTTTTTCAGACATATATTGATACAGCTTCGCATAATCATCTTCGGTAAGATGAAAGCGCCGGGCGGCGGAAACGGACTGCGGAAACAGAACAGATTGCAATAGTTGCTGAAAATCTTCCAGGGGCACATTATTGTGCGTGGTAAAATCCATCGGTTCATTTACTAATTGATCGGCGGTGTTATAATGTGCATTTCCAATCAGTATTTTTTTACTGAAATCAAACATTATATCGCTTACTGCGGCTGGCTGCGTATAAAGCGTCTCTCCGTTTTTTAGAAACCTTATTGGATTGGTATGCCGGTTTTCTTCCGGCGTCATTCGTACAAATCGCCTGGTGATCCGGACATCTTTATACCCTTTTTGCCAAAGAGATTCATTTAACGTTTGTTGCCCGCAAAATTCGTAAAGGCGATTATAGGCGTCATTGTCGCTGATTAAAAAAACTTTTTTGATATAATGATCGATCGATGGCAGACCGGACGCAGATGATGAATCTGTTAAAACGGCCGTTTGCCCGCTGTAACTGCTATCTGTAAGCATCTCTGTATATTTATCAACACCCCTGGCCTGCAGTTTCTTTATTTTCTCAAGCGCCACCAATGCAGTTGGAAGCTTCACCATTGACGCAGGATTAAAATAGCGGTCCCTGTCAACATTCAGATAATAGTTGGTAAAATGCGGAATATTATTTTTATCCCGTTCGATTTTAGTATAAATAACCTGGTATCTGAAAGTATCGGGTTGGTTAAGAACAGTTAACAGCAATGGTGATGCGTTTTTTCTTATCAGCGCTTCCAGCCATGCATCGTTTTTTACCTGTGCATTGCTGCTCAGGGAACTTAATATTACGATCCCGGCAAAAAATAAATATTTTAACATTAGCAAAAGATAAATCAGAAATCGCAAATTTCAAATTTCAAATAAGAAATTGCCGTTACCTTTGCCGCGCTGAAAATAGTTATATGAAGGAAACTCCTTTTACAAAAAAACATATTGCGCTGGGCGCTAAAATGGCTGAATTTGCAGGTTATAATATGCCTATCAGTTATAGTGGAATTAATGAAGAGCACCATACAGTAAGAAAAAATGCAGGTGTTTTTGATGTAAGCCACATGGGTGAGTTTATATTAAAAGGAGCAAACGCTTTAGACCTTATCCAAAAAGTTACGACCAACGATGCATCTAAATTGAAAAACGGGCAGGCACAATACAGTACGCTTACCAATGACACCGGCGGTATTGTGGATGACCTGCTGGTTTATTGTATTGAAGAAAATAAGGTATATATGCTGGTAGTAAACGCTGCAAATATTGATAAAGACTGGAACTGGATAAGCTCGCATAATACAGCCGGGGTAGAGATGCATAACATTTCTGATAAAACAGCCCTCCTGGCCATACAGGGACCGCAGGCTGCAGCTATATTACAACCGCTTACCAGTATAGATATTCTAAACCTGAAATATTACACCTTTGCCAAAGGCACTTTTGCAGGGATAGACAATGTGCTGATCAGTGCAACCGGCTATACCGGTGCAGGTGGTGTTGAAATTTATTTTGAAGATAAAGACGGCGCCGCTGATAAAATCTGGGAGGCGATTTTTGCTGAAGGAACACCCAAAGGATTAAAACCGGTGGGCCTTGCCGCCCGCGATACGCTGCGGCTGGAAATGGGCTATTGCTTATATGGCAACGATCTGGATGATACGACTACGCCACTCGAAGCCGGTTTGGGCTGGGTTACCAGGTTCACAAAAGACTTTACAGCCAAAGATATTTTACAAAAACAAAAAGCGGAAGGACCGCAGCGTAAGCTGATCGGTTTTGAGCTGACCGATAAGGGCATTCCGCGCCACGGTTACGAGATCGTGGATGCAGCCGGAAATAATATAGGCGTGGTAACATCGGGCACACAATCTCCGTCTTTAGGCAAAGCTATAGGTTTAGGCTATGTTCAAACAGCTTATACCGGTATTGGCGCCGGCATTTTTATTAAGGTGCGCGATAAGCAACTGGCCGCCACCGTGGTTAAAATGCCTTTTGTATAATACGCACCAGGGCACATTCGTTTTATCTGAAATATATGCATCCGGTTTATATACACAGTTTTTCCTGAACTATTTTTTTATAATGTCTCCCAAACCCACACTTTTTACGGCTCTTTCCCCGGCACTATTACATTTATATGATGTAAAAGATGCCGTAGTAGTGGTAATAGATGTATTTCGGGCCACATCAACCATTGCAGCAGCCCTGTATAACGGCGCTAAATATATTATCCCGGTAGATGCAGTTCCAAAAGCAATAGAAATAAGCGGGCGGATAAATGGCATAGCCGCAGGCGAGCGGGACGGCAAACTGGCGGAAGGGTTGAGCCACGGCAATTCGCCCCTGGAATACACAA
This sequence comes from Niabella sp., assembly GCA_047606125.1. GTDB lineage: Bacteria > Bacteroidota > Bacteroidia > Chitinophagales > Chitinophagaceae > Niabella. Next base: position 29,456 of record JASGEW010000072.1, read on the forward strand.
GCGATCTTATTAAAGATAACATTTTAGTGCTCACCACCACCAACGGAACAAGGCTCCTGCACATGGCGCTGGCCAATGGCGCCGATGATATCGTAACCGGTTCTTTTCCCAACCTGTCCTCCATTTGTAACTACCTGGTTAAGCAAAATAAAAATGTAGTATTGGCCTGTGCCGGCTGGAAAGACCGGTTTAACCTGGAAGATACGCTATTTGCCGGCGCAGTGATTTATAAAATAAAAGAACATTTCACCATTCATTGCGACAGCTCCCTGATGGCGGAAGATATATACATGCAGCAGAACGGCAATCTCTTGCAATTTGCGGAAAACCTGACCCACTATCACCGGCTGGTAAACCGGTTCGGCCATATTGATGATATAGCATTTTGCCTTACTGAAGATGTGGCGGATGTGCTGCCTTTGTATAAAGATGAGCGATTAGTAAAAGGATAGCGTAACGGCACATATAGAAATTATTGCACAAGAAATATTTGTTACCAGGAACCAGCCGAAGAGCAATAAGAAGAAGAACTTGTTTAAACTTTAATCAACCTGCTCTTTTTTGAATAAAACCGGTAAAGATAACTTTTTCTGCTGACCTTTTTTCTTAAAATAAAATAAACATCAAAACATTCGGAAAAGCGAAAATCTTTCTTTTATTTTTGCCGATTGCCCTTTTATAATAATCAGCAAAGAGGCAATACTTTTATAAATAACTTTCAAATATCATTAGCGGCCTCCCGGGATGGAGGCGTGAACGTATCCGGCTTATATGGCATTACCACATATTTTAAAACACGTTTATACCAACGGAACAGATGAAGTGATCAGGCGCGGAAAGAAAACGCATGCGCTGGGGTTTGTTGAACTGGTAGAATTCGACAAGCTTACCGGCAACATCGTTTTCAGGGTAAAAGACGATACATACAGCAGCTTTTATAAAGTGTATATACAAAAGTTCAGCGACCCCAAACAAATATCTTTGCGTTGTACCTGCCCCTATAACCTTGGAGAAATATGTAAACACGAAGTGGCTGCTCTTTTTCAGCTGCAGGAGCTGCTGGACAAAGGACAACTGGGGGATGAAGAAGTTTATTATGATCAGCGCCACACAGTTATAAAACTCCGCCACCTCGACCTGCGCTCGATCAGGTCCCTTTGCAGCAGTGAAAGCTTTAATGAGGCTGAAAAATTCCTGCAAAAGAAAAAAGCAAAAATTATTTCGGCAAAAGATGAAACGGTAAAAGCATCCGTTTCTATTGATGGAAAAGACTACAATGTTGTAATCCGGAAAAATGAAGAAAGAAATTTTGATACCAGCTGCGAGTTCGAGGATACTGAATATCCCCTCTGCCTGCCTAAGATTATCGTTTTTTTACAACTGATCCGGCAGTATGGTTCCGATTATTTCGACACCATCCGGAACCGGGATGTTGAAAAAAACAAACTGCTCGAAGCTTATGGCTACTCTCTTGCAGATGACCTTAAAGGAAAATTTGAATTTGTATTTAAAGACGGCAAGCCCTTTCTGCGCGTTTTAGATAGTAAAATTAAACGGGTAAACACGATCACTGATGCACTAAAGCCCGCAGCAGCTGTTAAAAAACAGGAAGTTGCTGCCGAAACAGAAGTAATCATACAAACGCCGGATCAGTCTGCAACAAGGCTGGGATTCGTTTTTAATTTTAATAAGAAAACATACCCCTACTTTAGCGTTGATGCGGTTTCGGGTGAAGCTAACGAAGCAGAAAACGGGTTCAGCGGAAAAGTAGAAGCACTTGATATTGCAAAATATATTGATACAAGCGCCTATAATACCACCGATATTGCCTTATTGAATACCATCCGGAAAATACAGGACAGCGAACTCAGAAAATATATTGCACGCAATACGCCTTTTTTAAATGCCTTCGAAGAACCGGCAGACTCGTTAGCAAGCGAGTTAAATGAAGAAGAAAAAAAGTTAGCGAATGAATATTTGCTTCCCCGTATTAAAAAACTGCTGAGCGATGCCGGCGAAAACCCGCTGGCGTGTGTGCTGCCCCAGGGAAAAAAATTTATAACCCAAAACCTGCAAAATATAGATGCCGTTTCCAACCCGGCGTCCATTGAATTTTTTGTAGACAGGGATAGAGAAAATTATGAGTGCGAATGCCTGATAAGAGCCGGTGGCATGGTTCATGGCCTGGATGAGAATGAAGCAGCAACGCCCCTGATATATTTATATAACCACCAGTTATTTGCAATGCCCGATGCAGATGCCGTCTCGCTGGTGCAGCAATTTACGCCGGGCGGGAAGATGAAAGTGGGCAAAGAAGAATGGCCGCTCATTCTTCACAACCTTATACTGCCACTGGCAAAAGAGTACAAAACAGATTTTGATCCCTCGTTAATGCAAACCGTTAAGGGAGCAGATCCCGAAGTGAAATTATTTTTAACGGAGCGGGGGGATTATCTGGTGTTTAAACCCGTTTTTGCATATAAGGGGCACGAAACCAGTTCCACAGGCAAACAGGTATTGCTTATCCAGGAAGGAAGTAAAGTACTCGCCATTCACCGCAACAAAGACAAGGAAGACGCGTTTGTGCAACGCCTTAAAAACCTTCACTCAAATTTTATCGTGAATGAGGAAGAGGGCACACTTGCTTTAAAAGGAACAGAGATCTTAAAAGAAAACTGGTTCTTTTTATTTGTAGACGCGATGAAGGAAATGCAGGTACCCGTGTTTGGTCATGAAGCGCTGCACAATTTCCGTTTTAATACCGCCAAGCCGCAAACAAAAATCTTTATCAGCAGCAATACAGATTGGTTTGATGCCAAAGTCGACATAATGTTTGGAGAGCAAAAAGTTTCCATCGCCGAGGTAAAGCGGGCATTAGCAGCCAAACAGCAATATGTGCAGCTTAACGACGGAACGCTTGGAATACTGCCGGATGAATGGCTGAAAAAATACGCCCTGCTGTTCCGGGTAGGAGAAGGAAGCAATAATAAGCTCAAGCTTTCCCAGTATCATAAAAGTGTAATAGACGAACTGTTTGAACTAAAGAACGAAGAAGAACTTCAATTTGAACTGGAAGAAAAATATAACCGCTTAAAAGATTTTGAACAGATATATGAAATAGATCCGCCGGTGCATCTGCAGGAAATCCTTCGTCCTTACCAGACAGCAGGCTTCCAGTGGTTAAATTACTTACAGCATATTAACTGGGGCGGCATTCTCGCAGACGATATGGGGCTCGGTAAAACAATCCAGGCGCTGTCTTTTTTACAGCATTATAAAAATACCCATCCCGAAATGAAGGCGATGGTTGTTTGCCCTACCACGCTTATTTACAACTGGGAGAATGAAATAAAAAAATTTACACCGGCAATCACTTATTGCATCCATCACGGAAGTGCAAGAACCAGGAGCGTGGAAGATATTTTAAAGCACGATGTCACCATCACCACCTACGGCACCCTGCGCAGCGATATCAAATTATTCCTGAACATAAAGTTTGATTATCTGGTACTGGACGAAAGCCAGGCTATTAAAAACCCCGCGAGCAAAGTAACGCGGGCCGCATCTTTGCTTAATTCAAAGCACAGGCTTTGTATGAGCGGTACCCCTTTACAAAATAATACGTTCGATATTTATGCACAGATGAACTTCCTTAATCCGGGCATGCTGGGCAGCATTGAGTTCTTCAGGCAGGAATTTGCGATTCCTATTGATAAACTCGGGGAAGCTGACAGGAAGGAGCACCTCAGGAAAATTTTATATCCCTTTATCCTTCGCCGTACCAAAGAACAGGTAGCAAAAGACCTGCCGGAAAAACAGGAAATGATTTTGTGGTGTGAAATGGGAGACGAACAGCGCCGTATTTACGACGCCTACAGAAACGATTACCGGGATAAGATATTGGGAACGATCGACAACCAGGGTTTGGGCCGCTCACAACTAACCATTTTGCAGGGCCTGATGAAATTGCGCCAGATATGCGATTCACCGGCCATCTTAAATGAAGATGAGGTTTTCGAAAATCACTCAATAAAGATAGAAGAGCTGGCCCGCGAAATAACGGAAGATATGAGCAACCACAAAGCGCTGGTGTTTTCACAGTTTCTGGGAATGCTTTCTTTAATAAGAAGAAAGCTTGACGAGCTCGGTGTTAAGTATGAATATTTTGATGGCAGCACCTCTGCGCCCGATCGTGAAAAAGCCATTCAGAACTTCCAGAATAATGACGAAATACGCGTGTTCCTGATCTCTCTGAAGGCCGGGGGCGTAGGTTTAAACCTTACGGCAGCAGACTATGTATATATTGTTGATCCATGGTGGAACCCGGCTGTAGAACAACAGGCAATAGACCGTACCCATCGTATTGGCCAAACCAAAAATATCTTTGCGTACAGGATGATTTGTAAGGATACGATCGAAGACAAAATTTTGAAACTCCAGGAAAAGAAAAAAGCATTGGCCAGGGATCTCATATCCGATGAATCTGGTTTTGTAAAGTCGCTTACCAAGGAAGATGTAGAGTATTTATTTAGTTAGATCGTTACTCTTATAGGGCGGCAGTCAATACAGGGCAGCAGTGTTGTGTCACTCACTTCATCTCCGCAATATATAGCATCCTGTATATTCGCGGCTGTTTAAAATAACAGACATCTAAAATATTTTATGAAATTTCGGCGCCTGATATCTTTACTAATTATAGCAGTAATACTGATCGCTTTTTTTACTACTCCCAAAGAAACCGCTTTCTATAAATTGATTCAGTCAAATAGCAGCAGAACAATAGTTGCCCCACTGATAGAATATAAAAATCATCTTATTTATTCCGAAGTAACCCTTACTTATTTTACGCCGGTATCAGAACAGGGAAAAACAGTTGCGGTGGCCAGTAAATCAAAATACATCGGCATCTTTGGTCGCTTTTGGAAGCAGTAACATGCTGCAACAGCAGCTAAAAGAAAAAAGGTCCTTCCGTAGAAACGGACTGACCTCTAACGATTGCTTGCCATATGAAAAATTCTTAAAATCTGATCTTGTATCCTTCTCTCAATTCTTTCCTTCACGCTTTGATAGCACAAAGATAGGCCGGTTTTTTGCCCTTCGCAAATCAACTTAAAGGCTTCAAATAGATATTCAAGGAGCAAAAAATTTGATAAAACCCTCTTCCATACTACACTTCAACGCATCGTTACGTTTATATCCAACAAGAAAATATTATTTGTAATCCGGATTATTCCGGTAATCACCCCCCGTTCTTTTAATTCATTCACACCCTGTTGCCGCTTACTTTACCTCACAAAAAGAAAAAAGGCCCTTCCGTAGAAACGGACTGACCCCTAACGATTGCTTGCCATATGAAAAATTCTTATATTCTATAGTGTAAACCCTGTACAGGTTCGAATATTAAAGATACAACAGGATTTATGGCCCTCATAATAACTTAATGTTAATTTTTTTACTTCAAACGCCCGCAAAACAGCAGGAAATCCTCTACAGGACTAAGTTTCACGGAAATACTGCCCTTATATCCAAAAAAGCCGGCTCAACATCAATAATTGATCTGGCTCAATAAAAAAAATCGTTTTTGCCACTTTTTTTTAAAAATTTGTTAGGAAAATTTTAATCTTATTAAAAATTAATTATACCTTAGCACTTCTTATTTAAGGAACGCTTTAAACAAGAATTTATCAAATAATTTTTGGTAACCAAAAGACCTCTAATTGATTGCCTCTAACGATTGTATGCCGTATGCGAATTGAAAAATGTTGAGTCCGGGTTCTCCCGGATTTTTTTTGCCCCGAACAGAACTGTGAGCGGCTTTATTTCTTCTTTTGTCCCTGCTTTTCTTATCAGTATTTTTATAACTGCACCAACATATAAGATTTTATTTTTATAGATAATTTTAGACCCCTTTCATTGTTTCGAAACTTATGGAATAGGATAGAACTTATTATTTTTCAGCAATTTTCGTTAGTTTTTAGCATACGCTCAACCACTATTTTATGGTTTTTGCAGCTATTTAAGCTATTTTTGTTACAATGCCGAAAAAGCCAAATGATACCCTGTTTCAACTTATACAGTCTCTTGAAAAGGCTGAAAAAAGGCATTTCAAGCTGTATATAACCAGAAGCTCGGGTAATGAAGATCTTAAAATTGTAAAGCTGTTTGATATCCTGGACAAAATGCCGGGTTATAATGAGGCCGCCCTGCTGAAAAAAATGAAGGGCGTAACCAAACCCCAGCTTTCAAATCTAAAATCTCACTTATATAAAGAGCTGTTAGCCAGCCTTCGTTTGCTAAAAAGTAATGACAGCCTGGACCTGCAGTTAAATGAGCTGTTTGACTGGGCTCATATTCTTTATAAAAAAGGCCTGTTTTTTCAAAGCCTCCGGGCTATCGACAAGGCAAAGGAAGTGGCTAAAATTAATCAGAAGTTCTTTTTTCTGCCTTTATTGTTATCCCTTGAAAAACGCATTGAGGCGCTGAATGTAACCGATACGTTTAAAAGCCGTATTGATGAGCTTTCGGAAGAAGCAAACGAAGCCAATACCAAGCTTAATATGATCACCCGCTTATCCAATCTTTCTCTTCAGATGTATGGCTTTTTTATTGCCGACGGGCATGCAAGAAACGAGGATGAAGAGAATAAGGTGAAAAAATTTTTCCGGCAGTCCCTGCCCTCCGGTTCTGCGCAGCAGGAAGGTTTTTATGAACGGCTGTATTATTACCAGGCCTACACCTGGTATGCTTTCATCCGGCAGGATTTTTTAATGTATTACCGCTATTCTCAAAAATGGGTGGATCTTTTTAAAGAAAAACCCAATATGCAGCGGGTGGAAACCGGGCATCTTATAAAAGGATATCACAGCTTATTAAATGCACATTTTGACCTGAGAAACTATGCGCAGCTTAAAGATGTTTTAAAAGAATTTGAAACATTTGCACAAACAAAACGGGTACAGGATAATGAGAACTTTACCGTACAGTCTTTCGTTTATATAGCCAGCGCAAAAATAAATTTTTACAACATAACCGGGCTGTGTGAAGAAGGATTGAAAGAAATTCCGCTTATTGAGGAAAAACTGGCCGAATATGACCTGTTTTTAGATAAGCACCGGGTAATGGTGATCAACTATAAAATTGCTTTACTGTATTATCTTTCGCGCGATTACAGCACCTGTATCGACTATTTGCAAAAGATCATAAACGCCTCTTCCGAACTGCGTACAGATCTGCAATGCTATGCCCGCCTGATGCACTTATTAGCCCATTACGAATTAGGCAATGTTGAATTGATGGATTCGCTTACCCGTTCTGTTTTCAGGTATATGTCGAGAATGAAAAATCTGACCCTGATCGAACAGGAAATGTTTCGCTTTTTGCGCAATTCATTTAAGTTTACCAATAGACAGCTACGGCCCGAGTTTGAACATTTCTTAGAAAAAGTTAAACACCTCGAAGGCAACCGTTTTGAAACAAGATCATTTGCTTATCTCGATATCATCTCCTGGCTGGAGAGTAAGGTTGCCGGCAAACCAATGCAGGAAATTATCCACAACAAGTATCTGAAAAGTAAACGGCGCTTACAAGAAGGAAAAGTGATGACGGACATCTGATTACTGACGCGGCTGATTTCTATAAAGAAATAACACGTTTTTCTTTACTGCTCTGTAAAGCGGCATCTATTATTTTCATAGTAAGCACTGCGTCTGTTGCAGGAACGGGGTTCGGTCCGCCATGGACCAGTGCCTGGTAGATCGCTTCATAATAGTTCATATAGTTGCCCATTTCAGACCGGGTTTCTTTACGAACCGGTTCTCCATTTATTGTTGTGTGCAAAATGCCGTCAAACCCGGCGGGCGTGGGTATCCATGTACCGGTTGCTGGCATTTCATCCGCCAGCAATCTTACTTCCTGCAGATCGGATCGTTGCTGCATAAAAGTTCCGTTTGCGCCCTGGATAATATATGCATAGTACGGCTCGCGGGCAAATACAGTTCCTTTAACCCGCACCCTGAAGGGATCTGGATAATAAAGCAACACCTCAAAATAATCATTAGCAATCATGTTTTCGCGCATTGCAAATACATCTGCAAAAACGGATTCGGGAAAACCGAAGAGCTGTATTGCCTGATCTATCAAATGCGCTCCCAGGTCGTGCAGGTTTCCGGCGCCCGGCTTATCGCCCTCTTTGTGGTCTTTCCCGCTATGGCCTGGCCTGTAACGATCATACCGGAGCTCGGCCTCTTTTATTTCTCCCAATAAATTTTCCTGTACTACTTCTTTAACGGCTTTGTAGTCGCCATCGTATCTTCTGTTTTGATAGACACTTAACAGCAGCCCCTTTTCTTTTGCAAGAACAGCCAATGCCTGCGCTTCCGCAGCGTTTACAGTAAACGGTTTTTCAACAATCACATTTTTGCCCGCATGTAATGCGGCGGTTGCATATTCGTAATGTGTTTGTACCGGCGTATTTACCACCACAAGGCTAATCTCCGGATCTGCAATTAATTCCTCAAAAGAACGGTACAGCTTTGCTCCTGGATACTTTTGGCGGGATGCTTCTTTATGACGCTCTACTATAGCCATCAGGTTATATCCGGGATGTGCCTGTAAAAACGGGGCATGAAATAGTTTTCCACTCATACCATACGATGCAATTCCTGTATTAATTGTCTGAATCATCATTGCCTGAATTTTTACTTTATAACATTGATCTGATTATCATTTGTCAACAATCAGCCCTGTCACCTCTGTTGCGCCCTGAACCAGCGTTCGGGGATCTCATCGCGGCCGGCGGTTAAATAATCTTTATAGCTGCAGGGAACAAAGTTCTTATCCGGCAACTGCATCCACCAGCGACCCGTTTTTTTACTCTGTAAGAATGTGGTGGCCACTTCAGAAAACGCCATTTCATATTCGTTGAATTGCTCCCTGTCGGTTAATGTAGCTTCTTTTAGCCTTCTGTAGCGCCCGTCTATTATATACCACACCATGTGGGCAATTTGTTTTGCGGTAAGTTCTTCACGGTCCTTTTCCGGACGATAGCCATAAATACCTACAGACTGCATATTGCTGCTCATTCCGGCATACTGCATCAGTATACAGGCTTCTTCGCCGTTAAAACCATTGGGTGTAAGCTGGTTGGCCGGCGCATAGGCATTGGCAATGGCGTTGATATCAAATGAAAAAATATTGCTGCTGCGTATGCCCGGTTCCACATTCTCTATATCTTCCTTTACATGTCCCACCCGGTAAAAATCAAATTTCAGCTTATCGAGGGTCTGCAACATACCGGGATGTACCAGATAGCTTTGAAAGCCAATGTGGTTGTAATGCCTAACATAGTTGGGCTCACTGGTGAACATTTCCATCAGGAAATTATCATGCTTAAAGGGCGATTCCATATCCAGGTCTATCACAGCATCCACCCCTGTTGCTTCTATTAATTGCTTTGCGTTTTTACAGGCGTTATATTGTGCAAGTGTAAGATCATGCGATCCGCCCAGGACGATCACTGTTCTTCCAATTGCTGTTATTTCTGCAATAACAGTCTGAAGTGCGGCAATAGTATCTTTATAGGTAGCCCCTTGTATAATATTCCCAATATCTGCTATCCTGATGCGCTCGTGCCAGTAAAAAAGAGCATAGAACTGCCTGCGTACCACATCCGGCGCACTGCTTGCAGGGCCTATATAACCGCTGCCCCGTTGCTCTCCGCACCCTAATAAAATAATATCCGCCTGTTCAATATCCGGAAATGTTTCAGCATATACATCTATAGCGCTTCCAAACTGGCCGTGTTTGTAGCCCTCGTCGCCTGTTATTTCAAAGAGATTAACAGGAGATAAAAAATCAATAATAGACATAGGCGCAAGATATGCTTATTTTAAAAACACCGATAAAGAAACAAAGAATTAAAAAATTGTTTCGAGCCTGTAAAGGAATTGCTCTTTTTAACGGCCTTCTTTGCTATTCAGGTTTAACATAAAGCCACTACCGGCACCGGCCTGAACCTGGGGCAACTCCCCGTTCCATTTGTTTATTTTCAGGTAATCCACATAAGTAGGCGTTAGTGAAACCTGTTTTCTTCTGATTGCTTCTGCTTCACCTGCTGCTGCGATTACCATGGCCGCACTGTCGGCCTTTGCCTGGGCAATTTTTCTGTCGCCTTCGGCTATTGCTACAAGTTTTTGATTTTCGGCTACCTGTACTTCCTGTATAGCTTTTGTTTTCGCTTCAATAGATTGCTGTAAGGCCGGAGGTGGTGTTATATTTGTTCTTAACTGTGAAATAGTAAACCATTTGGCAACCCTTTTATTGGCCTCCTTTATAATATCTGTTTCAAACTGTTCCCGGTTATTGAAAATATCATCCACGGCCCATTTATTTGCCACATCATTTACTGTTCCCACAATTGCTGTTTGCAACCACTGTTGTTCCACACTTTTTATATCAAGTCTCAGGTTCTGAAACATATCTCCCACATCGCCGGGTTTTAAAGAATAGTTGAAAGACGGTTTAATGGTAGCGCTAAAACCACCCTTTGTAATAACCTGCTGTTCTGGATATTCAATATGCTGCTGGTACACCGGAAACTCATATAAGCGGCTGATCCAGGTGTTGTATAAAACCCAACCGGTTTTATATTCAAATTTACTCACCCCGCGATTATCACCGGTGAGATATACTTTAATGCCTACATGACCGGCATCAACACGCTCAAGCTTTAACGGCTGTATGAGTGCTAAAATAAATCCTGCAATAATAATTCCTGCGCTGATGGCCCATGTTGATGGCTTCCTGTTAAGGTTGCTTTTTTTGTAATAAAGGAATGCCAACAGCATTGCAGCTACAAAGGTTACAATGGAAATGATCATTTGATAAAAGTTTTGATAGGTTTATAAAATAATAAAAGAAACAGCGTTATTTCCGTGATTATAAAAATTATCAGCAATAGCGTGGACGAGGCCCTGTTTATCAGGTATTCGGCTGATACGGTTGTAATAAAAACAAATACAAGGATCTTTAAAATTATTCTGAGCATAGTCTTTTTTTTAGATTCTTATTCGCCCGGGTAACAATGCAATCATGATGGTTTTCTTTATTTCTACATTAAATAAGAGAAACGTACATGAAATTTTTCATTCATAAACCTGCCCGTCCGACAGGCGGGTTACACAAAGAATGAATGAAAAATTTTTATGGAAGTTCCCCATGGCCCAAAACAATAATAAATATTATGGGAAATGAAATTATAATTAATTTTTTTTAAAGAAAAAATTTTTCCGTAATCAACCGGGTGAATGATATTTTTTTACGACACGAAACGCAAACAACATCCCTTTGCTGTTGATTAATATATCTTACCTGGCATACTTGCAAATAATTACCTTATTTTGCAGCAATACTAAACCGCTACATTAAATGAAACTTCTTGAAAATAAAGTTGCGATTGTTACCGGAGCTGCCCGTGGTATCGGAGAGGCTATTGCTGTAAAATTTGCCGAACAGGGCGCCAATATTGCATTTACTTATGTTAGCGACAGCAGTGCTGAACGGGCTGCCGTTTTAGAAGAAAAACTAAACGCTCTGGGTATAAAGGCAAAGGCTTATAAAAGTAATGCGGGGGATCTTGCCCAGTGCGAAGTGCTTGTAAATCACGTTTTAAAAGAGTATGGAAAAATTGATATTTGTGTAAACAATGCCGGCATCTCCAAAGATAATCTGTTGCTGCGCATGACTCCCGAACAATGGAACGACGTTTTGAATATCAACCTGAACAGTGTTTTTTATATGACCAAGCAGGTTATAAAGCCGATGATGAAAGCAAAAAGCGGAAGCATTATTAATATGAGCTCAGTGATCGGGATAATGGGAAATGCAGGCCAGGCAAGCTATGCCGCCAGCAAGGCCGGTATCATCGGGTTTACAAAAAGTGTTGCTAAAGAATTAGGAAGCAGGAATATACGCTGTAATGCCCTTGCGCCCGGATTTGTGGAAACAGATATGACCAGCTACCTGAATGATAATGCGGGCGCGGAAAAATATCTGGCAGATATTCCTTTGAACCGCTTTGCAAAGGCTGAAGATATTGCCAACGTTACACTATTTCTTGCCTCTGACATGAGCAGCTATATTACCGGGCAGACAATCAGCGCCTGTGGCGGCTTGAACATTTAGATAGAACAGCCACTTCTTTATTCCTGCTGAAAATTAAACCATTCCCATGAAGTTATTTAGAGCGGTTTGTCTTTGGTTATTATTGTTTTTATCCTGCCATATAAATGCCCAAATAAGGTATGATGATCATTTAAAAGCAGCAAGGGCAACAGGCGTTCCCCCTCTAAAAAACCTGGCGCACATAAAAGCGCTGGCCAATAAAAAAAAACTGGTTCATGTACTTCCCAACAGGGGCTATGCCATTGCAAAACTCACTTACAGCCGACCGTACCTGAATCCAAGGGCTTATAATATCTTAAAAACGATTGGCTCCAGGTTTTATACTAAAAGCAGGAAAAAAACATTTATGGTAACATCCATTACCAGAACACTTTACGACCAGAAAAGATTATCACGCGTGAACAGTAATGCAGTTACCGGCAAATTGAGTTCTCATAATTACGGTTGTTCGTTCGACCTCTCCTATATCCGCTTCAACAGAAGAAAAGGCAGCAACCCTAATCTGGAAATGATCTTACAGGGCATACTTACCCAATTGCAGGCGCAGAGAAAATTGTATTTTATAAAAGAGTACCGGGAAAAATGTTTTCATATTACAGTACGATGACTAAATGCGCTAATAATCACTCCGATCTTTTACGTTTAATTTTTTATCCGCTATCTTTAGAAGAATTTTAATCATCCCTGGCATTCATGCTGCTTCGCCACTTACATTTTTTAAAACTTGTGCTGTTACACAGTATTACTGCATTTGGTGGACCTCAGGCCCATTTGGCCATGATGATGAAAACTTTTGTAAAAAAAACGCCTTATATTACTGAGCAGGAGCTGATGGAATATAACGCATTCTGTCAATTGCTTCCGGGAGCCTCTTCTACTCAAACCCTTACGCTCATCGGGTTTAAGCGTGGTGGCCCTATCTTGGCTATCTTGACCCTGCTGGTTTGGATATTGCCTGCCTGCACGCTGATGTGTGCCCTTTCTTTTTTTGTTGAATATATAGAAGGTGCAAACAAGCACTTTGATATATTTAAGTTTATTGTGCCCATGGCTACAGGGTTTTTGATTTTTGCCTGTGTAAGTGCGCTTCCCTATTCTGTAAAGAATTTAATTACCGGCATTATTGCGATTCTTACCGCATTAGCAACTTTTGTTTTTTTTGGAAAACCTTTTATTATTCCTGTTTTAATTGTTTTAGGAGGCGTTATTACCAATCTCAGCAGCAAACGTATTCCTCAGACAGAAAGCCGGCCCGGAAAAATCAGGTGGTGGAATATCTGGTTATTTGCTATTATTTTTATAGCTGCAGGAGTTCTTAGCGAAACTGCACGTAAAAACAACTGGCCAGACAGAAAACCGATTAATTTATTTGAACATACCTATCGTATGGGTAGCCTTGTTTTTGGAGGCGGGAATGTGCTGATGCCGATTATGTATGAACAATTCAGCGTAAGGCCTGATGCGGTTAAAAATAAAAATCCCAACGTTATACAAATAGATAAAAAAGATATGCTCACGGGGATCGGTATTGTCCGGGCAGTTCCTGGACCCGTTTTTTCAATCGCGGCCTACAGCGGCGGCTTAGCGCTGAAAGATATGGGTACCTCCATGCAGATACTGGGGGGCGTGATTGCAATGACCGGCATATTCCTGCCCAGCGCGTTGCTGGTGCTTTTCTTTTTTCCTATCTGGAACATGCTTAAAAAATATTCGGTGATCTACAGGTCTCTTGAAGGCATTAATGCGGTTGTATTGGGTATTATGACCGGGTCCACCTTATATATCCTTAAAGACATAAACCTGTTTGACGGCTCTGCTATTGGGTTCGTAAACGTGGCTGTAGTAGCGGGCACTGCGCTCACGTTGATTTTTACACGTATTCCTGCTCCTGTGCTGGTAGTGGTTTGCGTGTTGCTGGGTTATTTCCTGTAATAACCTCCTTTTTCAATTTCCTCTATCACTTTTTCGGGCATCAGGTATTTAATGGATTTTTTTTCCTTTATTAAATTCCTGATACCGGTAGCCGATAATTCCAGCAACGGCGCATCCAGTATTTTTATATTTGAACTTAAATCGGCATTTATTTCAAATCCTGGCCGGTTATATATCAAAATGTCATATTTATCAATTATAAATTGATAGTTTTTCCATCGTCTGATATTCTGAAAACTGTCTCCTCCCATTATTACTGAAAACTGATAATGGGGATATTTTTCAGACAAATGAGCCAAAGTGATCGAGGTATAAGATGGGCGAGGTAACGTAAATTCTATTTCCGAAGCTCTCATTCTTTCATCGCCTTCAATAGCAAGATTTACGAGGTGAAGCCGGTGATTTTCATTTAGCAAGGCTGCTGTTTCTTTTAAAGGATTCTGCGGCGATACAATAAACCAAACCTTATCTACCAACCCTTTATTTAATATATAACTGGCGATAATAAGATGTGCGTGGTGAATAGGGTTAAATGATCCGAAATAGAGTCCGATTTTCATGTGTAAAACTGATCAATTGGTTGTGGAAACAACAATATGCTTTGCCTCATCTGTGCGTAAACTTAGTAAATAGCCGGCAACCGAAACAGACATCGGATCATTAAAGAGCGCCTTTTGTACCACTTCAATTTTTTCGCCGGGCAAACACCCCATTTCCATCAGCTTTAAAAAAATTTCTTCCGTTGTAAATTTTACAATCGTAGCGATCTGACCAGGCTGCAGATCCGATAACAAAACTTCCGTAATCATTGTACAAAACTAAGCATTGTAGTTTGTCTTTTGTTTACGAATTTTGGAATATGAGGTTAAAAAACTTTATAATACAGTTTCATTTTCAAAAGCAGGCTGCTTTCAAAAACAAAACATTGCTTAAACATTTTATTGCAGCGAAATTAGAAAAAGCCGGGAAGAAGAGTGCCGGGATCAATTATGTTTTTTGCTCAGATGAAGAACTGCTTGAGATAAATAAGACGCATTTGAATCATGATTTTTATACTGATATTATCACATTTGATCTTTCAGAAAAGAAGTCCGGCTTTTTATTATCCGATATTTACATCAGCATCGACAGGATCAGGGATAATGCAAAAACGCTCAAAATACCTGTAAACACAGAACTGCACCGGGTCATCTTCCACGGAGTGCTGCATCTTATTGGTTATAAGGATAAAACAGAAAAGGATGAAAAGCTAATGCGTAAAATGGAAGAGAATTGGTTAGCCGAATATAATTATAGTTTAGTTCATGAAAATTCATGAATTTTTTTTAAGTTACGGTAGGTCATCTCTCATAATGCTGATACTACAGCAACAAACGATCCCCAATGTTCCATTTTAATAATTATTTTTGGAAGGGTTTGCGCTGAGCATTGATTTATTGACATTATATATTAAATGTAAAAGAGCGTTCCCTAATAGCTCGCCTTAGCCCTTGCCTTACAGAATAGAACGGGGCCGAAAGAAGGGCGTTCAAATAAGCGTGTTTCACGTGAAACGATTATACTGTGCGGGATAAAAAAATGAGCCGCCTCATCGTTTAAGATGGCGACCCGGTTTTGCATAATGAACAAACAGTACGTCATTCAGATTAGGGGACTTGCGGTGCCCGCCTACTGGCAGGCAGGCAAAATCAAAGAGGCGATGACCAGTAAAGTTGCCGTCCTTTCGATGCCTGGAACGTAGTGAGGAACGAAAAATTCATCTGAATATGGGAGATTTTTTATCAGTTTCTTTTGGAAACCGCTCCCGAAGGTTTTAGAGGAATGACGTTAAAATATGGATATTGATTTTTTATCTCTGAACTTGTTTAAACTTTTGAAAATCTGAACAAATAGATCGTGAAAGAGACCACAGCGGCAGGGGTGTCACAGCGAAAGCACAACGTTGTGAGACCTTTGTGTCGTTGAGTCGTTGTTGTTTTATTCAAAAAAGAACATTTTGATTAAAGTTTAAATAAGTTCTCTCATAAAAAAGAATGTTCCACGTGAAACTTCTTTATTCACCCCAGAGATATAGTATATTCAAATTCATGAGGGGACACGAATAGGAGTCATCTGTGATGTACCTCATGCACGACAGAGATAAACTTTAAATAGCATCCCTCTAATAATTCATACCTTTGTAAACTATGTTTCCCGAATATGATGTAATTGTTGTTGGCGCAGGGCATGCAGGCTGTGAAGCGGCGGCTGCCGCTGCAAATATGGGCTCCAAAACCCTTTTGGTAACCATGAATATGCAAACTATTGCCCAGATGAGCTGCAATCCGGCAATGGGAGGCATCGCTAAAGGGCAGATTGTAAGAGAGATTGATGCAATGGGCGGATATTCGGGTATTGTCACAAATTTATCGATGATCCAGTTCCGGATGCTCAACCGGTCGAAGGGTCCGGCTATGTGGAGCCCGCGGGCACAGAACGACAGAATGCTGTTTGCTGCCAAATGGCGTGAAATGCTGGAACAAACACCCAATCTTGATTTTTACCAGGACATGGTAAAAGGAATCATTATTAAAGGCAAAAGAGCCTGTGGCGTTATTACAGGACTGGGTCACGAAATACGATCCAAATCGGTAGTATTAACAAATGGAACTTTTCTGAACGGTATTATTCACATCGGCGAAAAGCAATTCGGCGGCGGTCGTGTTGCAGAAAAAGCCGCAAGCGGCATTACGGAGCAATTGGTGTCCCTGGGATTTGACAGCGACCGCCTCAAAACGGGAACGCCTCCAAGAGTTGATGGAAGAAGTCTTGATTATTCAAAAATGGAAATCCAGGAAGGAGACGATGAAATCGTTGGTTTTTCTTTTACGAACGCACCAAAAATAACAGCCAAAGAACAACGTTGCTGCTGGATAACATATACCAGCCAAACAGTACATGACATCCTTAAAACCGGGTTTGACAGGAGTCCTATGTTTGCAGGTCGTATAGATGGTGTTGGTCCCCGTTACTGTCCAAGCATAGAAGATAAGATCAACCGATTTGCAGACAAGGACAGGCATCAGCTTTTTGTGGAACCGGAAGGATGGAATACTGTTGAAATTTATGTAAATGGTTTCTCAACCTCTCTTCCCGAAGAGGTGCAGTATGCCGCCCTTAAATCGGTTCCGGGATTTGAAAACGTAAGATTGTTCAGACCAGGGTATGCAATTGAATATGACTATTTTCCACCTACGCAGCTTAGTAATACCCTGGAAACAAAATTGATCCCGAATCTGTTTTTTGCCGGCCAGATCAACGGCACAACAGGCTACGAAGAAGCTGCCTGCCAGGGATTAATGGCCGGTATAAATGCACATCAAAATGCACATCAAAAAGAAGCGCTGGTTTTAAAACGCAGTGAAGCATATATTGGCGTTTTAATAGATGACCTGATCAATAAAGGAACTGAAGAGCCTTACCGCATGTTTACTTCCAGGGCTGAATACAGAACCCTATTAAGGCAGGACAATGCAGATGCCCGGTTAACATCCTTAAGCTATCAACTTGGTTTAGCAAAAGAGGACAGAATAAATAATATTCGGCTAAAAAATAATAATATAGCCAATATTAAGTCCGTTTTAAAAGAAACAGTAATATTACCAGAAGATATTAACAGCTTTCTGGATTCGATCGGATCATCGCAAATAAGTGAAAAACAAAAGGCAGAAAAAATCCTTTTGCGCCCCAATATAGAATTAACGGCGCTTTCCAAAGCCGTTCCTGCACTTGCACAATCTTTTAAAAATTATTCCAAAGAAGAAATAGAACAGGCTTCTATCCAAATCAAATATGATACTTATATAGAAAAAGAAAAAGAAATTGTAGCCCGTATGAGCGAAATGGAAAACCTGACGATTCCTGATAGTTTTGATTATTCCAAGCTGGCTTCATTAGGAAATGAAGCTAAGGAAAAACTCAATAAAATTAAACCCAGAACCCTGGGCCAGGCAAGCCGTATATCCGGCATTAATCCAAGCGATGTGCAGATCTTGATGGTGTACATGGGCAGGTAATCGAATTATGCTCTACCCTTTTATCAGGAAACGCTGATTCGCCCACGTAATAACGGTTAGCAATAGCTGAAAAAATAATATACACAAATGCATAAAACAAAAAATCCTCTCTGTCTGAGAGGATTTTTGTGGTGTGGGCCGGGATCGAACCGGCGACACAAGGATTTTCAGTCCTTTGCTCTACCGACTGAGCTACCGCACCATCTTTAAATGGGTTGCAAAAATAATGGTTTTACACAATAAACCTCCTTTTTTGCACATTTTTATTTTCCTGTTATTACATACCATACTCGCTTAAAAACCTGATCCGCATAATTTTTAACTGTTCCCAGTTAAAATCAAATTCCGCCAATTCCTGCTGTGCAACATCCAGCGAAGAGGTTTCACAACTTTTAAAATAATCTATAATTTCATCCTGCTCCGTTTCATCCAGCATTTCATCGATTGCATACCCTAAATTTAATTTGGTGCCGCTCGCTGCTATCGTTTCCATTTCTTCCAGTAATTCCGCAATCTTCCAGCCTTTGTTTTTTGCTATTGTTTCAAGAGGAATTTTTTTGTCTGTTTGCTGGATAATGTAAACCTTATTTCCGCTTTTATTTACCACACTCTTCATTACAAAATCGTCGGGCTTTTCTATGTTATTGTCCTCAACATATTTTGCAATCAGTTCAACAAAAGGTTTTCCATAACGGATAGCTTTCCCTTTGCTTACTCCGTGACATTTTTCCAGTTCCTGAATAGTGCTTGGGTACAGGTTTGCCATATCCATCAGCGATGTTTCCAGAAAAATCACAAAGGGAGGCAATCCTTTCTTCTTTGCTTCTTTCTGCCGGAGTTCCTTCAGCATTTCAAAAAGCTTATCATCAGTTACATTGCCTTCGCCCCCTGCATCTGTTCCCTCATCATCGTCACCAACTGCTTCTTCAAATTTATTATTTAAAACTATTGTAAAGGATTTTGGCTTTTTACTAAACAGGGCGCCTTTATCTGTCATTTTCAAAACACCGTATTCTTCGATATCCTTTCTTAATAATCCTTCCAGGATCATTTGCCTGATCAGTGAATTCCAGAAATGACTATCCTTTTCTTTCCCGATTCCAAAAGTTGAGAGCCCTTCATGGCGGAACATTTTAACCTGTGGTGTAAGTTTTCCTGAAAGAATATTAACAACATAATCTGTCGCAAACTTTTCATCCAGTTCTTTTATTGATTTCAGCACAGATATTACTTCAGCTTTTGCTTCAATTTTTTCTTTTGGCTGTTTGCAATTATCACAATTTCCACAATTTTCTTCGAGATAATGCTCCCCAAAATAACTCAGTATAACTTTTCTGCGACACACTCCGCTTTCAGCATACGCCACTGTCTCGTTGATCAGCTGCGCACCAACCTCTCTTTCACTTAAAGGTTTATCGCGCATCAAATGTTCCAGTTTACTTACGTCCTTATGCGAATAATACAGAATACATTTTCCTTCTAACCCATCACGCCCGGCCCTTCCGGTTTCCTGATAATAATTTTCAATAGATTTTGGAATATTATAATGAATAACAAAGCGGATATCAGGTTTATCAATACCCATTCCAAAGGCAATTGTAGCTACAATAACCTGCACATCCTCGCTTAAAAAATCGTCCTGTCTTTTCGCCCTCAATTTGCCGTCAAGCCCTGCATGATAAGCCACCGCTTTAATTCCATTAGCTTCCAGTATACTGGCCAACTCTTCGGTGGTTTTACGGTTGAGCGTATAAATAATACCGCTCTTGTTTTTCATTCCCTTAATGAACCGGACAATACTTTCATCGGTCTGGCTTTTCTTTATTTTCGGAACAATTTCATAATACAGGTTATCCCTGTTAAAAGAAGAGATGAAAATATTAGGATTTCTCAGATCCAGGTTCTTAACGATATCGCTCTGTACTTTAGGTGTAGCCGTTGCCGTAAGCGCAATAACAGGAATTTTAGAGTTGATCTGGTCCATCATTTCGCGCAAGCGCCTGTATTCCGGCCGAAAATCATGTCCCCATTCACTTATACAATGCGCTTCATCTACCGCAAAAAAAGATATATTCAAATCACTGAAGAACGACAGGTTTTCCTGCTTCGTTAGCGTTTCAGGAGCTACATATAAAAGTTTTGTCTTTCCTGAAAGTAAATCGTCGTGAACTTCTTTTATTTCTTTTTTATTTAATGTAGAGTTTAAAAAATGAGCAATTTCATCATTACTATTATACCCTCTTACAAGATCCACCTGGTTTTTCATTAACGCAATCAGCGGCGATACTATGATTGCAACCCCTTCCGACATAACTGCCGGTAATTGATAACATAAGCTCTTTCCGCCACCAGTCGGCATGATCACAAAAGTATCATTCCCATCCAGCAGGGATTCTATAATCGCTTCCTGTTTGCCTTTAAACTTATTGAATCCAAAATTTTTCTGCAATTCCTTTTGCAGATCCCTTTTTTGTTTTGGTTTTGTACCCGATCCTTTTTTAGCCTTTCCGGGAGCTGCTTTTACCGATTTATCTGCCATTACTTTATAAGTCCATAATATTTTAAAAAAACAAGTGTAAAAAGATACGCTTCTTCTTCTTAATAAAAAAATAATCTTTTTTTGAGTCTGCTAATTTATGACTCTCTTAAATAATCTGAAAGACAAAATGGTTAAAGTTGCTTATAATATCATAAATAATATATCCGGCCATCGCTTATTACCAATTTTGATGTATAAACAATACTTTTGCTGTCTGACAAGTATTTACCAAATGCACTCAATACCGCAGCATATTGCACAAAGAGTAATTGCAATGGAAGCCGCTTCTATCGCGGAACTTGGTGCGTTCATAAACAATGGTTTTGATAAAGCTATTGAATTATTATTGAACAACAGTGGTCGTGTGGTATTAAGTGGTATCGGTAAAAGCTCCATCATTGCACAAAAAATTGTGGCCACGTTAAACTCTACAGGAACACCGGCAATATTTATGCATGCTGCAGATGCCTTACATGGAGATCTTGGAATTATACAGGAAGAAGACCTTGTTATCATTATAAGTAAAAGCGGCAACAGCCCTGAAATTAAAGCGCTTATTCCGTTAATTAAAAATTTTGGAAACAAATTGATTGCCATTTCAGGCAACAGCGAGTCTTTACTGGCCCTGCAGGCCGATGTATTTTTAAATACCACTGTAAAGCAGGAAGCCTGCCCCAATAATCTTGCTCCTACAAGCAGTACAACGGCACAAATGGTAATGGGAGATGCACTGGCTGTTTGTCTGATGGAGATGAAAGGATTTAAAAACGAGGACTTTGCAAAATTTCACCCCGGCGGAACCCTGGGTAAAAAATTATACCTCCGGGTTGCAGATGTTTTTATTCATAATGAAAAACCGTTTGTTCTTCCTCATCAGTCTTTAAAAGAAGTTATTGTTGAAATCACTAAAAAACGATTAGGTGTAACTGCCGTAACCGATGAAGAAAAGACACTTCTGGGAATCATAACAGACGGGGACCTTAGAAGAATGCTTGAGAAGAATACCGATATTAATAATATTGCAGCCCAAGATATTATGACTAAAAATCCAAAGCATATTTCCCAGGATGAATTAGCTGTAAGTGCGCTGGATATTATGCGAAAAAATGCGATCACCCAATTAATTGTAACGGATGGCAACAAATATGTTGGCATTATACATATTCACGATTTACTAAAAGAAGGATTAATTTAACTAAATGAATAAAAATCATTATGTGGCTATCATGTCCGGAGGAATAGGAAGCCGCTTCTGGCCCAAGAGCCGGACAAGTTATCCGAAACAATTTTTAGATATTCTTGGAACAGGTAAAACTCTTATCCAGTCTACGTTTGAGCGTTACAGTAAAATAGTTCCAAAAGAAAATATATTTATTGTTACATCAGAAGATTATACAGATATTGTTAAACAGCAATTACCCGGATTGCCAGCAGAAAATATAGTAGCCGAACCATTCAGAAAAAATACGGCTCCCTGCATTGCCTATATTTCTTTTAAGATCTATGAAAAAAATCCTGATGCTGTAATGATTGCAGCGCCTGCAGATAATCATATTCCCGATGATGAAAGTTTTGGAGAAGTGATGAAAAAAGCGCTCGATTTTGTTACGCATATAAATGCGCTGGTAACTGTTGGAATAAAACCAACTCATCCTAATACAGGTTATGGTTATATTCAGCACGATTCAACAGAGGCAGCCCCCGGGATTTATAAGGTAAAAACATTTACGGAAAAACCTAACCTGGAACTGGCCAAAGCGTTTTTAAACAGCGGCGATTTTTTATGGAACAGCGGTATTTTTACCTGGAAATGCAAAACAATCATCGCTGCTTTCGAACAGCATTTACCCGAAGTACATGAATTATTTTTAACTGAAAAGGAAAAGCTGAACACGCCGGAAGAAACAGCAATCATCGAAGAAATATATTCGCAGTGTCCTAATATATCCATCGATTTTGGAATTATGGAAAAAGCAGGGAATGTATACATTATTCCCGCTACCTTTTTCTGGAGTGATCTTGGTACCTGGAACAGTGCCCATGCCAACATGGAAAAAGATTATTTTGATAATGCAGTTGTCAGCAATGATGTAATGGTATATGACACACATAATTGTATGATCCATACAAAAGAAAAAAAACTGGTTGTGGTACAGGGGCTGGAGGATTATATTGTTGTTGATACAAATGATGTGCTGCTTATTTGCAAAAAAGAAAAGGAACAGGAAATAAAAGATTATGTTGCAGAAATAAAAAGGACTAAAGGTGATAAATTCTTATAGTATATATTTAACACACAAATAAACCCATGCTTACAAGCTTTCCTATACAGAACATTTTGTTTCTGGACGTAGAAACTGTTCCGCAAGAAGCGGGTTATCACCACCTCGAAGAAAAATGGAAAAAACTATGGGATATTAAGGCTGATCTGCTTCTTAGAAGCAGGGAAGATGAAACACCAGAAACTATTTATCAGCGCGCAGGTATTTATGCTGAATTTGGAAAAATAGTATGCATCAGTTGTGGTGTAATACAGGGCACTGAAAATAACAGGAAGCTGATTCTAAAATCTTTTGCAGGAGAAGATGAAAAAGAAATTCTTCAAAATTTTTCTGAGATGCTGAAAAAATGGAGCGCCAGCGAAGCTAAATATTTATGCGCTCATAACGGAAAAGAATTTGATTTTCCCTATATCTGCCGCAGGCTGGTTATTAATAATTTACCCATTCCATTACTTTTAAACATTGCCGGCAAAAAACCCTGGGAAGTAAATCATATTGATACTATGGAACTATGGAAATTTGGAGATTACAAAAGCTATACTTCCCTGAATTTATTAGCTCATACTTTAAATATTCCTACTCCCAAGGATGATATAGATGGCAGTATGGTTCATAAAGTTTATTACGAAGAAAAAAATATGAACAGAATTATTACTTATTGCCAGAAGGATGTGATAACGCTGGTACGCATTTTTTTAAGATTTAACGGAGAAGGATTATTAAAGGATGAAGCAATTGAAATAAAATAGCAGTTTTAGATTCTCTATTTTAAAAATTAAAATTATAAACCGGCTGCCTTACTTATTTCCAGCATCCTGTCGATAGGCTTTTTAGCCGCTAATCTTAATTCCTCATCCATAATAATATCCGGCAGTTCGTATTTCATACACAGGTAAATTTTTTCCAGTGTGTTCCTTTTCATGTGCGGACAGTCGTTACAGGCACAGCCATTATCGGGAGGCGCCGGTATAAACTTTTTATGCGGATTAGCTTTTTCCATTTGATGAAGGATACCTGTTTCCGTAGCTACAATAAACTCGGTAGCTTCGTTATCAATAGTGTATTTTAAAAGCCCGGTTGTAGAACCAACAAAATCGGCCAATTTCAATACTGCTTCTTCACATTCCGGATGAGCAATAAACTTAGCATTAGGATATTGCTGTTTCAACTTTGTTATTTTTTCAAGACTGAAAATTTCATGTACCATACAGGCGCCATTCCACAGCAGCATATTTCTTCCGGTAACTTTATTTATATAAGCCCCAAGATTTTTATCGGGCGCAAAAATGATCTTTTGATCTTTTGGAAAACTATCCACAATAATGCGGGCATTGCTGCTGGTAACAATCACATCGCTCAATGCCTTAATGCCTGCGCTGCAATTGATATAGCTTACTACTACATGATCCGGATGCTGCTCTTTAAACTTTTTAAACAAGGGAGGGGGACAGCTATCGCTTAATGAACATCCTGCTTTAAAATCAGGAATAACAACCTTTTTAGTCGGATTTAAAATTTTCGCGGTTTCCGCCATAAAATGCACTCCTGCAAAAACGATCATATCCGCATCCGTTTTTTCTGCTTCCTGTGCCAGCCCCAAACTATCCCCAATGTAATCAGCAATATCCTGGATGTCCGGTTCCTGGTAATAATGCGCCAGTATCACCGCATTCTTTTCCTTTTTCAGTTTATTTATCTCTTCAAAAAGATCCAGCGTAGGGTCTACATCAATGTCCAGAAATCCATTGGCTTCAACCTCCTGCTTTGCATTTTCCAAAACTGCTGTGTCCATGTTGTACATTTTTTAAATCCACTGCAATGATACAATGCTGCAATAACTTTTTTAAAAGAAATTTTTAAACCTCCCTATTTTATCTAATAATAATTATATAATATATTTTAAAAATAAAACCTATTATTATTAGCTGTGTGCATTAGTGGATAACTGGTAATTCACATTTTATACAAAATTAAAAGTTTATTGTTTTCCACACAATCTGCATAATAATTCACATTTATAATATACAACAATATTGAATTTATATAGGTTATCAACAAAATTGTTAATTTCTGAAGCTGAATAAAAAATACTTCCTGTGGATTTTACATTGTGTTAATATTGTGAGGTATAATTTTAATTAAACGCACTTTTCTTTTTCTGTTTTTCTTTTTCTGTTTTTTATAATCTAAAAATCATATTTCATGTAAACGTTTCACACAGGGATATGCACATTTTTTAATAGCTATTCACATATCTTTGGGGAGAAAATTATCTGATTCCCGGAATTTTTTCTGTTTTTCGTTTAAGGGGAAACCGGGTTCTGATGCATTGTTTATAACTTTTAATGCTTGCTTTACATAAAACAGCTTGCTGCAAACTTTTATCTGTAAATAATTTAATGATATAGAAGAATGAGGATTCGAATAAATAGCCGTATGCGAAAATTAATGCTTGCTTTTTCCTGTTTGTTTTTTACCGTTCTGGCTAAAGCAGATGAAGGCATGTGGCTGCCACAACTGTTAGAAGAGTTAAATGAAAACCGGATGAAAGAACTGGGTATGAAGATAAGTGCGTCCGATATATACAATATTAATAAGGCCAGTCTTAAAGATGCCATAGTGAGTTTTGGAGGATTTTGTACCGGAGAGATTATTTCTGATAAGGGTTTGGTATTGACTAACCATCACTGTGGATTCGATGCCATTCAAAATCATTCTACAATTGATCACAATTTTATAAGAGACGGTTTTTGGGCAAAGAATAATGCTGAAGAACTACCCAATGAAGGTTTATTTGTAACGTTTATTGTTCGCATAGGGGATGTAACAGGTAAAGTGCTGCAAGGAGTAACAGCCGATATGCCGGAAAACCAACGCCAGTCGTTGATAGACAGGAATGCAAAAAAACAGTTGGCAGAGGAGAAAAAGGATGCTTACCAGGATGCTTTTATCCGGCCGTTTTTTGAGGGAAATAAATATTTCCTGTTTATAACAGAAACTTATCGCGATGTAAGATTAGTAGGCGCCCCGCCCTCTTCCATCGGAAATTTTGGAAAAGATACGGATAACTGGATGTGGCCGAGGCATACCGGGGATTTCAGCATGTTCAGGATATATGCCGGAAAGGATAATAAACCGGCAGATTATTCACCGGATAATATACCTTACAAACCAAAAAAGGCATTAAAAATTTCTCTTGATGGCGTGAAAGAAGGAGATTTTACTATGGTTTTTGGCTTTCCCGGACGCACAACCGAATATTTGCCAAGTGAAGCAGTAGAACAGCTGGTATCCGTTAACGATCCCGCCAAAATATTAATAAGAGATAAAGCCCTTGCTATAATAGACCAACATATGCGCGGCAGCGAAGAAATAAAAATACAATACGCTTCTAAATATGCAGGGATCAGCAATGCCTGGAAAAAATGGAAAGGCGAAGTGTTGGGATTGACCAATACAAGTGCCGTGGAAAAAAAGAAATCGTATGAACAAAAATATTTGGAAATTTTAAATCAGAATAGGGATTTAAAATCGATATATAGAAATGTGCTGGAACAATTAAACGCCGCATATAAGGAAATTGAACCTTACGCATTAGCGCGTGATTACTATTTAGAAACAACAAGTAAAATTGAATTATTCACTATTATAAACCGGATAAAAGCTTTAAGCAATAAAAAAGAACGTTCAGACTTCCCGGATATTGTAAGCCGGGAAGTAGCATGGATGACTAGTTTTTTTAAGGACCTGAATATAGAAGTGGATAAAGAAATATTCGCGGCCATGATGCAATTGTATATTGAAAACCAGGACCCGGCTTATGTTTCAATCTATGCAAAAAAACAATCAGGTATGTATAAGAACTATAAAGCCTGGGCGGAAGACTTATACGCGAAAAGTATTTTTGCATGTAAAGAAAAAGTAATACAATTACTGCGCACAGATGCTGAACAGTTATTTAATGTGCTCCAAACAGATGTTGCGTCAAAACTGGTGATGGAAATTGCAAACGTGTACGATTTGTATATCGTGGACAAGCTTACGAAAACCCAGACAGTAATTAATCAGTTACAGCGAAAATATATGCAGGCGCAGATAGATGTGTACAAAGAAAAAAAATTTTTTCCCGATGCCAACAGTACAATGCGCGTAGCTTTTGGAAACGTAAATGCTTATACTTCACCAACCGGAAAAAGATATGAGTATAATACTTACCTGGACGGGGTAATGGAAAAATACAAACCGGGAGATTACGAATTTAATGTACCTGAAAAGTTACGCCTGCTTTATGAGAATAAGGATTATGGCAGGTATGGCCTTAATGAAAAGATGCCTGTTTGCTTTATAGCATCTAATCATACAACCGGTGGTAATAGCGGCAGCCCTGCTTTAGATGCCAATGGAAATTTAATTGGATTAAATTTTGACCGGGTTTGGGAAGGTACTATGAGCGATGTTAATTACGACCCTTCTATTTGCAGGAATATAATGGTAGATATCAGGTATATATTATTTATTATAGACAAATATGCAGACGCAGGATATCTAATAAAAGAAATGCAGCTGGAAAAGAATAAAAAGCATGCTGAAACTTCAAAAACGTTAATACTACAGCGGTCATAATAAAAGAGCAAACTTTTATCGCTAACTTTAATATAAAAAAGAACTATGGTAAATAATAAACACATTGCCACTTTTATTTTAGGCGCCCTGGCCGGCCTTGCTGCCGGTAAATATGCAAGTATGAGTGATGAGGAAAAGGAAAAACTGATCAGTAATCTAAAGAACAAGGCAAATCATCTGAAAGAAGAAACTGCAAAAACAGCAGAACAGGCAAAAGACTATTTTTCTGAACTGGCATCAAAAGGAACAGATGCTTTAAAAGAACATTTTCCTGAAGCGGAAAAATGGGTGAAAGATATCTTTGGAACCAAAGGAACAAATGAAAGCCAGGCAGCAACTGACGGAAATGAAGACATTAAGTTGTAAGTAAAATTACCGGTAAACCTTATTGTACCCCTGATTATAAGAGCTCGTTTGCTTTTGGGATCAGCTTGGAAATCTTATGCAGGTTTTGCTGGTAGTGCTTTTTATCGAGCGTATAATAATAAGCTCCTTTTTTAGAATTGCTTTTGTCTTTCTCTTTCTGTTTTATAAGAAGTTTGGTCGATAACATTTTTCTGCTGAAATTTCCTTTATCAAAATTGGTATCAAAAACATCTTCAAATAAGGTCTGCAGCAAAGGCAACGTAAATTTCTCCGGCAGCAATTCAAACAAAATAGTATGAGAAGCTGCCTTATACTGTAGCTTTTTCTGCGCGGACAATACCATTTCATTATGATCAAATATAAGCTGGGGAAAATCTTTAATAGGGAACCAGGCTGCCTCAAAATCCGGATTTAAAGGGTGCTTATATTTTTTTATATCAATGAGCGCAAAATAGGCAATTGAAATAGTTCTTTGTGCCGGGTCGCGCAACAGGGAGGAAAACGTGTGAAACTGCTCTAAATAAATTCCTTCAAGTCCCGTGAGGCTTTTTAAAATACGGGAAGCTGCCACATCGGCGCTCTCTGCATCACCAACAAATCCTCCCATTAAACTCCATTTTCCTTTCTCGGGTTCAAAACCTCTTTTAATGAGCAATAATTTTAAATGCTGGCCGTCAAAACCAAAAACGATACAGTCAATGGCAACCGCAAATTTTTTAATGGAAGTATGTTTTTTTTCTTTAACCACTGATTTGCAAATTTATTAAACAAGGAACTATATGAAATGGGAAAAACGGAAAAATTATTTTATTATTTGTAATAATAACAAATATATTTGGTTTTACAGGAAATTTGCTGCTGATCTGCAATTGCCGTATACACTAAGTTTTATAAAAATAACATACATGAACAAAAGATATCTTTCACTATTGTTTACAGTTTTTGTTATTAAAACGATAACTGCACAAACAAAAGAATTTACTATTGATGTTTCAAAGCCAATAGCGCCTATACAATCCACCATGTGGGGTGTTTTCTTTGAAGATATTAATATGGGAGCCGATGGCGGCATTTATGCAGAATTAATAAAAAACAGATCCTTTGAATTTTTCCGGCCTTTAATGGGCTGGAAAGTAGAACAAAATCCAGTAGAAGAAGGGGCCGTGTTAGTACAAAACAGGCAGGCATTAAATACCGCAAATCCAAGGTTCATCAGGGTTAATGTAGCTAACAGGACAAAGGGGTCACTTACTTTAACCAACGAGGGATTCAGGGGTATGGGTATTAAACAGGGACTAAAATATTATTTCTCTGCTATGTACCGGCTGGTTTCGGGCGATATAAAGGTTTATATAGAATTATTGAACAGCAAGAAAGAAGTAATTGGTGAAAGTTCTTTTACGCCTTCGGAAATAAACGGAGACTGGAAAAAAATTGAAACAGATCTTATATCCGGTCAAACAGAACAAAAAGGAGCGTTCAGGATTCTTTTTGAAGGTAATGGCGTAATTGATTTGGATATGATATCTTTATTTCCTGCTGATACCTGGAAGGGAAGAAAAGGTGGTATGCGTGCCGATATGGTGCAGATGCTGGCGGACATGAAACCCGGTTTTGTGCGCTTTCCGGGTGGATGTATTGTTGAAGGATTCGATCTGTCGCAAAGGTACCGCTGGAAAAATACAATAGGTCCTGTAGAAGAAAGGCAGCTGATTATTAACCGGTGGAATTTTGAGTTTCCGCAGCGTGCGGCACCCGATTATTTTCAAACATTTGGCCTGGGTTTTTTCGAATATTTCCTGCTTTGTGAGGATATTGGCGCCGAACCATTGCCGATCCTGAATTGTGGTATGGCCTGCCAGTTCAATTCGGCAGAATTGGTACCGCTTGATCAGTTACAGCCTTATATACAGGATGCACTGCACTTAATTGAATTTGCCAATGGACCTGTTTCTTCTAAATGGGGAAAAGCAAGGGCTGATATGGGCCATCCGAAGCCGTTTCATTTAAAGATGCTGGGAGTGGGAAATGAAAACTGGGGCCCACAGTACATTGAAAGATTTGAGCTTTTTCAAAAAGCATTAAAACAGCAATATCCTCAAATAAAACTGGTGGCCAGTACCGGAACCGATCCTTCAGGCGAAAGATTCGATTTTTTAAATACCCGTTTAAGAGAGTTAAAAGCTGATTTTGTAGATGAACATTATTATCGTCCGCCGCAGTTTTTCTTCGAAAATATCAACCGGTATGATAATTATCCGAGGAACGGAACGAAGGTGTTTGCCGGGGAATATGCATCCCATACCAACGCGTCCGGGTTACTTAAAAACAGCTGGCAGGCGGCTCTTTCTGAGGCTGCCTTTTTAACCGGTCTCGAGCGTAATGCAGATGTGGTTAATATGGCTTCCTATGCGCCTTTATTTGCCCATGTTGATGGCTGGCAATGGGCGCCCGACCTGATATGGGTGGATAATTTACATGTTACAGGTACACCGGATTATTATGTGCAGAAGCTTTTTTCTACCAATAAAGGAACAACTGTAATACCCATTAAACTGGATGATAAAATAATTGCCGGGCGGGACAGTTTATATGCCACAGCGGCGATTGATGCAGCTTCCAAAGAAATTATCATTAAAGCGGTGAACGCTTTGCCCGAACAACAGGAAGTAACCTTAAATTTTAAAGGGATCAGGAAAATATCAACCGATGCAAGTCAAACCATTTTGCAAAGCAACGATCTTCATAAAATCAATACGATTGAAAATCCACATACAATTGAACCTAAAGAATCTGCAGTAAAGCTTGCCGGTAAAAAACCAAAGCTCACCCTGCTGCCTTATTCTTTAAATATCATTCGCGTAAAATATTTTTAACCATACATATCAGTTACGGAAACAAAAAACCCGCTCGTAAAAAGAACGGGTTTTTGTTTTATCTGAAAGAAATCAATTAACTGTTCATACTTGCCAAAAACTCTTCATTGCTTTTGGTACCTTTCATCCTTTTCAGCAATTCAGACATTGCTTCTTCTGTTTTCATGTCTGCCAGGTATACCCGCAAAAGGTTCATTCTTTGCAGCACATCTTTATCTAATAAAAGATCATCGCGGCGTGTGGATGATGCAGTAAGGTCGATAGCCGGATAAATGCGTTTATTGGCCAGTCTTCTGTCTAACTGCAACTCCATGTTACCGGTACCTTTAAATTCTTCAAAGATCACCTCATCCATTTTACTGCCGGTATCGATCAGTGCGGTTGCTAAAATAGTAAGCGACCCGCCATTTTCTATTTTGCGGGCGGCACCAAAAAATTGTTTTGGTTTTTGCATGGCGTTGGCTTCCACACCACCGCTCAATACCTTACCAGATGCCGGCGAAACGGTATTGTGCGCGCGTGCCAAACGGGTGATGGAATCTAAAAGGATCACTACATCATGTCCGCATTCAACCAGCCTTTTGGCTTTTTGCAAAGCTACTGTAGAAACCTTAACATGTTTTTCAGCAGGTTCATCAAAAGTGGAAGCAATTACTTCGGCTTTTACACTGCGCTCCATATCGGTAACCTCTTCTGGCCGTTCATCTATCAACACCACGATCAGGTAACATTCGGGATGGTTTTCTGCAATAGCGTTGGCAACAGCTTTTAATAACATGGTTTTACCCGTTTTGGGCTGTGCCACAATTAATCCGCGCTGACCTTTACCAATGGGGGTAAACAGGTCGATAATCCGGGTGGAAAGATCTGAAGGCCTGGTAAACAGATTCATCTTTTCGTAAGGAAATAGGGGTGTTAAATAATCGAAAGGCACACGGTCGCGCACTTCTTCCGGGCTTTTGCCATTGATGGTATCTACTTTTAAAAGTGCGAAATATTTTTCACCTTCCCGGGGCGGACGTACGGCTCCGTGCACAGTATCTCCGGTTTTTAAACCGAAAAGCTTTATTTGTGAAGGGGAAACGTATACATCGTCCGGACTGGATAAATAGTTATAATCAGAAGATCTTAAAAAGCCGTAGCCATCAGGCATCATTTCCAAAACACCTTCGCTCAAAATAACTCCATCAAATTCAACATTGAAGCCGGTTGTTGTTTCTTTTTCTTTTCTGGGAGCGTATGATTTGGTAATAGGGTCTTCTACAATGACCGGTGTGGTATTAGTAAATTTTTCTGTGGCTTTAAAAGCCTGCTCAATAAAGGAAGCGGTTGCCGGATCAAGGGAAAATTCTTCCGTAATATTATCTTCTGTTTCTGTGGGGGTTTCCTTGTCTTCAGCGACAATGGATTCCTCCACCTCTTCTGGACTATTTTTTTTAGCAGCTGTTTTTTTCTTTTTAGCAGGCGCTGCTTTAGCTTTTTTAGCAGGTGCTTTTGTTTTCTTCTGATCTTTTTCTTCCGCTCCGCCTTCATCTTCAACAAAAGCCTCTTCTGTTCCAATAGAGGTAGTTGCTTTTACAATGCGTTTTCTTTTAGGTTTGGCGTTGGTTGCAGCTTCTTTGGAACCGGCAATAGCCTGATTGTCCAGAATCTGGTACACGAGCGATTGTTTGTCTAACTTTTTTGCGTCTGGAATTTTCAGTTGCTCTGCAATGTCCAACAGTTCCGGAACGAGCATGTCGTTCAATTGTAAAATGTCATACATAAGGGGTAAACTTAATTAATCAAATACCGGCTTTAGCATGCTGATTAAAAAAAATAATAGAAAATTTTTTTTGGTGAATTTTTTATTGAATGAATATCAATAATTTGTAGAGATGATCACAAGCCTTAAGGTCATTTCTGACTGCGAAAATAGGATGTTTTGGAACAAAAACAAAAAAAATAAAAAATTTTTGAAAAAAGTAACAATTGCCGCCTATTTGTTTGATGTAAGAACAACGGACTTAAAATATGGGGGAATAATAACCTTTGTTTTGGGCGATGAAATCAGTGCGATTAAACGCCTTGCGTAAGTCTTTTACCACTTTTGAATTAACCATGTAAGTACTATCCCAACCACTTCTGCGGAGCCTGGAAAAATAAGGGTCAATAAGTATAACAGTTGTACCATCAGTAATTTCCCAACCTGAAGTTCCTAAATAAGTTATTTGAAGTTGGGTCGAATCATTTTGTATTGAATTTAGCTTATGTTGGCAAACCCCATGTTGGCAGAAGTACATCGTCATTTAATATGCTTGCACCAAAACTTCTGTCGGTATATGCCATTGCAGGTGCAATTGTCTAATCATGTCTAATGAAAGTTTACGCTTTCTATTCAATATTTCACTTGCACGGCTTTTTTGTCCAACGATATTTGCTAAGTCGGTTTGAGTCATTCCCGTTTGTTCCATTCTGAATTTTATAGCTTCAACTGGGTCGGGTAAGTCAATGGGGAACTTTTCGTCTTCATATTTCTCAATCAAAAGACTTAATATTTCTAATTCGTCACCTTTTGCTGTTCCTTTTTTTGCGTCAAAGATGTTTTCAAGCTGAAGCATTGCTTGCTCGTAATCTTTCTTTGTTTTGATAGGCTTGATATTCATATTAAATAGTTTTTGCGTTTACTTTGTCATAGTCAGCATGTGTCCCAATAAAACGTATCCATACCATTTGATAGTCAAAATTGATTCTAACTATTAAGCGATACGAATTGCCTTTTATGTTGAATACAATTCTGTCGTTGCCAATAATGCTTGCACTCGGATACTCAGTTTTTATTTCATTGGGATTTGTCCATTCGGCTTTAGATGCTTCCTGAAACCATGCTTTTAATTGTTGCTCACAATCGTTATGCCTTTCCCAAAATTCTCTAAGTATCTTCTTCGCAATTACTCTCAACTTTCTCGTTTTGTCAAAAGTAGGAAAAAGTTACCAAAATGGGAAATTTTATTTTATGAGGATTGTCGTGCGTATTTCTGCCAACTCATAAATATACGAAACAACCTAACGTATATCTATTCCAATCAAGGCTCTAAATGTTCTTCCTCCGCAAAAAGTTATATTACCTCTTACTTCGTACACCTAACATCAGACATAAAAAGTATCTTTGCCGCCCAAAATAAAGCGAGATGTTTAACAAAAGGATCAAAATAAAAGAGCTTTTATCGCAGGATCCCGATAGCTATCAGGCGGAACAGGCAGTAACTGTAATGGGTTGGGTGCGCACGTTTCGTAATAACCAGTTTATTGCGTTGAATGACGGAAGTACTAATACCAACCTGCAGGTGGTGGCAGAACTGGGCAAATTTGATGAAGCGCTTTTAAAAAGGATCACTACATCTGCTTCTTTAAAAGTTAAGGGAGTACTGGTTACTTCTCTTGGAAAAGGGCAGAAAATGGAATTAAAGGCCAATTTTATTGAAATTTTGGGCGATAGCGATGCGGAAAAATACCCGCTTCAGCCTAAAAAACATTCACTGGAATTTTTAAGGGAAAAAGCGCATTTGCGTTTCCGTACCAACACGTTTGCCTCTGTATTCCGTATCAGGCACGCGCTGGCCTTTGCTATACATAAGTTTTTTAATGATAAAGGATTTGTATATCTCCACACGCCTATTATTACCGCCAGCGATGCAGAAGGCGCTGGAGAAATGTTTCGTGTAACCACTTTACCTTTTGATGAAACACCTCGTAATGAAGACGGTTCAGTTAACTTTAAAGAAGATTTCTTTGGAAAATCGACTAATTTAACAGTAAGCGGCCAGTTAGAGGGAGAGTTAGGAGCAACTGCCTTTGGGGAGATCTATACTTTTGGACCTACTTTTCGTGCCGAGAACAGTAATACGGCCCGCCACCTGGCCGAGTTTTGGATGATAGAGCCGGAAATGGCTTTTTACGATCTGGAAGACAATGCGAATCTGGCTGAGGAGTTTATCAAATATATCATCAGGTATGTATTGGAAAATAACCGGGAGGATCTGGACTTTTTAGCCACCCGCCTTGCGGAAGAGGAAAAACAATTGCCGCAGGATAGGCGCAGCGAAATGGGCCTGATTGAAAAGCTGGAATTTGTAATTAATAACGATTTTCAAAGACTTACTTATACCGAGGCGATTGATATTTTGGCTAATAGCAACCACAATAAGAAAAAGAAATTCCAGTATCCGGTTACGGGCTGGGGAATGGACCTACAGAGTGAGCATGAGCGTTACCTGGTAGAAAAACATTTTAAAAAGCCGGTTATTTTGACGGATTATCCTGCTTCTATTAAAGCATTTTATATGCGTATTAATGAAGATGGAAAAACCGTTGCGGCAATGGATATTTTAGCGCCGGGCATTGGAGAAATTGTAGGCGGCTCCCAGCGGGAAGAAAGATTGGATGTATTGCTTGAAAAGATGAAGGCGATGAACATTCCCGAAGAAGAGCTGTGGTGGTACTTAGATACCCGCCGTTTTGGAACAGTGCCACATGCGGGTTTTGGCCTGGGCTTTGAAAGAATGATACAGTTTGTAACAGGCATGAGCAATATACGCGATGTGATCGCGTTTCCCAGAACACCTAAGAGCGCCGAATTTTAATCGAGAAGAATTCCCAGGGGGCTTGCCCCTGGGAGCTTCATTAACTTTCTCCAAAAATTTATATTGTGAATATAGCCTGCTTTTTTATAAGAACCGGAATAGCTCTTTTTGCCGTAATTTTTTTCAGTATTAATGCAAAAGCGCTTGCACCCAGAAACCTTTTGCAAAAACAGGGAGATGAGCTTTTTGTGGAAAGTGTATTGTTGCCTAAAGAAAAGTGGATTCCTTACCCGTTATACCAGGACAGGAACGGCTGGAACCGGTTTTTGGGAGATTACAAAACCGATATTATTAAAGCCGGAGAAAAGCTCCTCTCCTATGAATGGCAGGCGGTAACCGCAACGGATTACCTCGAATTTTCCAGGAGCGGCTCCCGCGTTATAATGGAAGAGCCTTATAACAGGAACCTGAATGCAATATCCACCCTGTTTCTTGCAGAAATGGCCGAAGGTAAAGGCCGGTTTATGGACCAGCTTATTAATGGTGTTTTTGCTGCCTGCGAAATGACCACCTGGTCTTTGTCCGCGCATCTCTCCATACAATTAAATAACAAAAAATTTCCCGACCATAACCAGCAGATCATTGACCTTGTTGCCGGAGATGTGGGATCTATGTTTTCATGGATCTATTATTTTCTGAATAAAGAATTTGATAAGGCCGACCCGCTCATTGCCCAACGGTTGAAGTATGAAATAGAAAAACGCATACTGCAACCTTATCTGAGCGTGGATCATTTTTGGTGGATGGGCTTTCAATTAAGCCCGTTGCAGGTTGTTAATAACTGGAATGTATGGTGCAACAGCAACGTGCTACAGGCGTTCGCGTTAATGGAGGAGGATAAAGATAAGCTGGCGAAAGCCGTGTATAAAACCATGCGCTCTGTAGACCAGTTTATCAACTACAATAGAGAGGACGGCGCCTGTGAGGAAGGCCCTTCTTATTGGGGGCACGCAGCGGGTAAACTATATGATTACCTGCAAATACTATACGATATAACGGGCGGAAAGATCTCCATTTTTAAAGATCCAATTATTAAAAACATGGGTGAATATATTGCCCGCAGCTATGTAGGGAATGGATGGGTGATAAACTTTGCCGATGCTTCAGCCAAAGGAGGAGGAGACGCTTCGCTTATATACCGCTTTGGAAAAGCCGTAAACAGTAAAGAGATGGAGGCGTTTGCTTCTTACCTGGTAAGTGAGAGTAACGATGATTTGCGGATCAGCGAAGATCGCGATCTGTTCAGAACACTGCAAAGCATTGCTTATAACAAGGAGATAGCCAATGTACAGCCGGCGCTTCCTCCGGCGCCCAATATCTGGTATTCTCAAACGGAGTTTTTGTACATGAAAAACGCCCGTTATTTTTTTGCGGCCAAAGGAGGGCACAATAATGAAAGCCATAACCACAACGATGTAGGCACTTTTTCTTTATATGTTGATACCATACCGTTTTTTGTAGATGCCGGAGTAGGCACTTATACCCGGCAAACCTTTAGCGATGAGCGATACTCCATCTGGACCATGCAAAGCAATTACCATAATTTGCCCGTGATCAATGGCGAGGGCCAGCAGTTCGGGGCGATGTATAAATCCCGCAATGTAAGTTTTGATAAGGCAAAGAGCAGGTTCAGTCTTGATATAAGCGGAGCTTATGGCAAGGGCGCTGCAGTGAAAAGCTGGCTGCGTTCATATACCTTGTCAGCCAAAGAGCTGAAAATAGAAGATGCGTTTGAGCTGTCTGAAATAAAAGCCCCGTGCAGCATCAACTTTTTAGTTTCTGTAAACCCTGTAACGGAGAAGGAGGGTATTATTCTTTTACAAAAAGATGGAAAACAGGTAACGCTTGCATATTCAAAACAGTTATTTGACGTTAACGTAGATACAATATTGCTGGACGATAAAAGGCTGTCTAATGTATGGGGCAAAGAGTTATACAGGGTGCAGCTAATTTGTAAAAAACCTCAGTTAAAAGGAAAATATACTTTTACTATTATGAAGTGATTATGGAAAACGGAGCATTCCTCTGTTTATAGGTTGTTTTGGTTTTGCAAACACCCGACCGTTGCTATATCATTGACTTTTGATGTTGGAGAAAGGATAATATTGACGATAGTTTGATCTTATATTTTGCGTAATTTTGAGAAGACCGTTTAAAAAAATATGACTTCGCCGTGTGTGAAGGATAGAAAGAAATCCAATAATTTAAATTCATTGATTATGGAAACGATATTAAATAACATTCAATTAAACGAGCAGCAGGTTTTAATGTTACGATTTCTCAAAAAACCGTTGCCAGATGAAGATTTTGTTCAGATGCGCAGACTGGCCATGCAACTTTTGGCTAAACGAATTGAAGCGGTTACTGATAAATGGGAAATAGAAAATAATATTACAGAAGAAACTTATGACAAATTGAGTAAAGATATCTGATTTCCCTGTTGTTAATGCTGAACAGTTTCTTGAATTATTGACAAATAATAAGTAGCGTTTATGAAGCTATGATGATTTGGGTGAAAAAACGCTTCTACTCTTAATAACTATTACCCGGCCTCTATATTTGCTCCATACTCACTGGGGGTTACTCCAAAATACTTTTTAAACTCCCTGCTAAAGTATTTCCGGTCATCGTACCCAACGGCGAAAGACACTTCGTTTACTGTTAATCTTTTTTGAGCTAATAACTCTGCAGCTTTCTTAAACCGTTGTAATTTGATAAACTCATTAACAGACATATTCGTTAACGCCCTCAATTTTTTATAAAGAATAGGCGCGCTCATGGCTACTTTCCTGGAAAGCATCTCTACGCCAAATTCAGGATTGTCAATATGCTTATCTATTAACAGGATCACTTTTTCCAGAAAAGCTTTATCAATATTGTTTGACAATATTTCTTCTTCTGGTTCCGGCTTTTCTGCATCGGTAACTTGCAGGCGCACTAATTCTTTTGTAAGTTTTTGTTTGGTGCGCTCACGTGCTGTTAAAAGGTTTTGTATGCTCAGCTCTAAAACTTTTGTGCTAAATGGTTTGGTCAGGAACAGATCGGCGCCCTGCTGTAGCCCGGCCACCTGGTCGTTTTGGGCGCTTTTTGCTGTAAGCAGTATTACCGGTATATGGCAGGTTCGCTCATCCAGCCGTATCTTTTCACAAAGCGCATACCCGTCCATTTCGGGCATCATTACATCACTGATAATAAGATCGGGAATTTCTGATACAGACGTTTCCCATCCTTGCAGGCCATTTCCGGCAGTGATGATATTATAAAGAGGGGAAAGCGTTTCTTTGATCAGCTGCGCCAGCTCAATATTATCCTCTACAATTAATAACGTGTACTTTTTTAAGCCGTTCAGCGCCTCTTTTTCCGGAGCAATGAAAAATGAAACCAACTCCGGTACAGGAAGACAGGCTGGCGCAGGCGTTGGTTTTGGTGCAGATGTAAATTGCGCATTTTTTGGAAGAACTACAGTAAATACTGTTTTGCCGCTCTTACCGTTTTGCGCGGGCGTGCTTTCAACAGAAATAGCGCCTTTATGCAGCTCAACAATATTTTTAGCCAGGGCCAGGCCAATACCGTAGCCGGTGTTTTGTAAACCATGATCGGCCACCTGGAAAAAATTGGTGAACAGCTTTTCCTGGTATTGAGGTGCTATACCGCGGCCATTATCTGTTACTTTAATAACCACATTATTGCTTTGTGAAGATATGTGCATGCTTATTCTTCCTCCTTCCGGAGTGAATTTGAAAGCGTTGGCCAGCAGGTTAAAAAACACTTTTTCCAACTGCTGTTCATCAAAGTTGACCTCGGCAATGTCTTCATCATGTACCATTGACATGCTGATGTTTTTTGATAATGACATTTCCCGGAAGCTCTCGTATATTTCCTGCAGAAAGGGAATAAGGTTTTGCCGTCGTGGATATAGCTGCAGGTGGTTGGTTTCGGCTTTCCTGAAATCCATAAGCTCGCTAACAAGGCTTAAAAGACGGTGTGTGTTGGCTTTTACCTGCGTAAGCTGCTGTTGTACAAAACCTTCATTTTTGTTTTCTGACAACAGCCGCTCCACCGGCGCCATAATAAGTGTAAGGTGCGTTCGTATCTCGTGCGATGCGTTAGTAAAAAACTGGAGCTTTGCCTGGTGCAGCTCATCTTCTTTTCTAAGCAACGCCCTGAGAAAAAAGAAACGGGCAACAACAAAAACAATAGCTGCAATGATCAATGCGTAGATACAATATGCCCACCAGGTAAGCCAAAAGGGCGGCTTAACCTGTATTATAACAGAAATAGGTTTACTCCATAGCCCATCGTTATTGGCGCCCCTGACAAACAACCTGTAATTTCCCGATGGAAGATTGGTATAGGTAACCGATCCTTCTGATGTTTCTTTCCAGCTTTTGTCAAAACCTTTCAGCTGGTACTCGTATTTGTTTTTTTCGCTTTTTATATAATTCAGCAAAGCAAATTCAATGGTAAAGACATTCTGATTATAAGCAAAGGTTAATTTTTTGGCCGATGTAATATTTTCTTTTAAAATGTTTTCTGCACCGTTAACTTTTACCTCCCTGTTATCCAGCTTTAAACCGGTAAAAACAAGAGGCGCTGTAAAATAGTTTTTCTTTATTTCTGCAGGGAGAAAATGGGTAATGCCATTAAAGCCGCCAAAATAAAAACGGCCATCCTTTCCCTTATAAAAAGAGTTATAATTAAACTCATTTCCGGTAATGCCATCAGCGGTTGTATATAGCTGGTATCTTTTACTATTGGGAAAATAATGAACCAGCCCCTTATTGCTGCTTAACCATAAAGAACTATCGCTGTCACATATAATCCCAAGAATGTTTAAAGACCGTAAAAACGGGTGATTGTCCGGGGAGAGCTTCCTGCTTTTTTTATTGAATTGTAAAAGTCCGCTGCCATTAGTGCCCATCCATAATGTACCATGATCATCTTCCCGGAAACAATTTATGGTGCGGGAGCTATCCACTTCTTCTAAACAATTTTCCCGCAGGAAGTACAGGCCCGGGGTGGCAGCAATCCATATATCCTCATTGTTATCCCTGTATAAATATTTAGGAATTCCTCTTACAGAAAATTTTACAGAGGGCAGCGCCGTTAAAGTAGTACCAGACTTCTTAAAAATGCGGATCCCGGAGTTAGACGCTACCCATAAGCGCTGGTTCCGGTCTTCTGTAATAGAAGAAATTTCTCCTACAAGAGAGTTGTTTGTATTTATAGGGTATCTTATAAATTTTGATGTACCCGGAGCTAAAACATTCAGACCTCCGCCATGTGTTCCCAGCCAAAGGTTATCTTCTTTATCCATGTAAATTTCTTTTATCAGGTTGGAGCCGGGAGAGTTGGTGTCTTTGGAATCATGCTTATAAAAGCGGAAAACGCCGGTTTTTTTATCATAATAATTAAGGCCGCCTCCTTCTGCGGCTATCCACAAATTACCCATCCTGTCTTCTTCAATGCTGCTTATCACATTATTGCTGATGCTGTTGGTTTTGTCATCATTTTGCAGGGTTGAAAAAGGGGTATTGTATGCATAGCACAGGTTGGCGCCGCCAAAATAAGTGCCCACCCACATGGAACCGTTATTATCCTGGAAAATGCTATGAACAGAGTTTTGGCTCAGGCTGTTTTTATTGGCAGAATTATGGGCTATGTTTTGAAAGTTGCCGGTTAACGGGTTTATGATGCTGATGCCTTCCTGTGTTCCGATCCAAAGGTTTTTGCTTTTATCTAAAAAAATACGACGTATATTATTATTAATAAGGCCAGGGCTGTTGGCTTTATTGCTCTGGTAGCGTGTAAGACTTTTGAAATGAGGATCGAAACAATAGGCGCCGTTATTTTGAGTTCCTATCCAGATTTTATGATTCGCATCTTCTGCAATAGAAGTGATGTTTTGAAGCCTGGGAGGCAAAGCATGCACTAACAATGCGCTTAGCGTTGTTAAAACAGTCTTATGGTTTCTGCTTTCAAGAATGGTTACACCTTTATCGGCTCCTATCCATATTTTTCCCAGGCGGTCTTCAAAAACAGACCTAACCGTACTTTGTATATTAAAATGTATGTTTTTTTGATTGCTCATGAGCGTCAACCCATCTGACCCTCCCACCCAAAGCCGCCCTTTTGAGTCTTCATAAATTGCCCAAACCTGGCGCCCTTTGCTGCTGTTCAGGCCCTCATACTCAAAAGCATCTGTTTTTTCATTGTACCTGTTCAACCCATTTGAAGTACCGGCCCAAACCCTGCCTTTAGCATCGGTAAAAAGCGACAGGATATTATTATGGGAGATCTGCGAAGTGTCTGCTGCGGTTCTCCTGTAGATTTTAAAACGGATACCGTCATACCGGCACAGCCCGTCTGTAGTGCCCAGCCACATAAACCCCTTTTTATCCTGTGTAATAGAAATAACGCTGTAGCTTGGAAGCCCCTGCTCCACAGAAAACTGCCGGAAAGAAAATGGCTGGGCCCAAAGCGTATTTATATACAGAAGCAAAAAGCCAATGCTTCGTATGATTTGTATCGTTAACTGTTTTGGCATCGGTACAAATTAAGCCGAAATGGTAAAAAAAACCTCTATGAGCGGAAACTTTCTTTAAAAAATTTAGAAAGCCCGACTGGTCAAAAATTTAAAACACTAAGTTGTTGATTGAAAATCAACAACTTAGTGTTTCGTTTAAGAAATTCACCCCAAAAGTTTAGAAAATTCCCCGCCCTCCGGCCCGTTTCACCAATACATTGCAAATGTTAATTTTTTTAACGATTGCAATGGTGGCTGAACGCTAATATATTTTATAAAAAAATCACAATTATGCTATTCAAAAAAGCGATGCATGTTTTGGGAAAGATCAGGTTTCTGATCCTCATTAAATTAGTTCTTTGTATTCCTCTTTTCGTTACCGCACAAACGCATACTGTTTCGGGTACTGTTATGGATGACCAGGGGAAACCTGTTTCGGGAGCTTCTGTTACCATAAAAGGAACCACTACAGGTACCAAAACGGATGAAACGGGAAAATTTAGTATCAGCGCTGCCCCAAACAGCATACTGCTGGTTTCTTCTGTTGGGTATGAAGCGGTAGAACAGAATACCCGAAACCAGGCCGACGTTAATGTAATATTGAAGCCCGCATCGGGCTCACTGGAAGAGGTTATGGTGGTTGGTTATGGTACGCAAAAGAAAATCAACATGACGGGATCTGTTGCTACTGTTTCTTCAAAAGAACTGAACAACCGGCCGGTTACCAACCTGTCTTCGGCATTGGGAGGTTTGGCTGCCGGTGTAAACGTGCGCCAGAGCTCCGGCGATCCCAGAAGCGATGGCGCAAGCATTACCATCAGGGGGGTGGCTACACTAAGCACTACAAGCGCATTGGTGCTGGTAGATGGAGTGATTTCAAGTATGGACGGCGTCAATCCAAACGATGTTGAAAGTATTTCCGTTTTAAAAGATGCCGCCTC
>JASGEW010000073.1:0-17853 GCA_047606125.1 Niabella sp.
GGATCGTAGATGCTGGTCATCCCTAATTTTTTCCCAATAATACCTTTCATTTTTTTCTATTTTAATAGCAGGACAGGGTATTATCGGGGACTTGAAGCAAAATGAGAGCTTCAATCGATCCCTCCCGTCCCGATTGTTATCGGGGTAGGGACTATCAACCTTTTCCTTTTTCGGGAAGTACTGATAGTAAACAAACCCTGAACGGCTTGTTTTTATGTAGTGGCCCCTCCAAACCTCCCCGGAGGGGAGGCTTACAAAGAAGCCTTTTAATTCATTGCTCTTTTTTCCCGCCCGGGGAGGGATTGAGAGATGAGTTTTTTAAATTATTATAAGAACTATGCGGCTATCAGCCTCTAAAAAGTCCCCCTTCGGGGGATTTAGGGGGCTTTTACGCCTTAATTTCTACTTCAACACCGCTGGGCAGGTCTAATTTAGACAAAGCATCCACTGTACGCGAAGAAGAAGTATAAATATCTAACAATCTTTTATGCGTAGCCAGCTGAAACTGCTCACGGCTTTTCTTATTAACGTGAGGAGAACGCAAAACGGTGAATATTTTACGGTGTGTAGGCAAAGGAATAGGCCCTGTTACCACAGCGCCGGTACTGCGCACTGTTTTTACGATTTTCTCAGCTGATTTATCAACCAGGTTGTGATCGTAAGACTGTAATTTTATTCTGATTCTTTGAGACATTGTTAGATACCCTTTTTGAATTGGGAGTGCAAATGTACAGGGAAGATTTTGAATAATCTAATTTTTAAAGAAGATTTTTTGATAATTATTGAGCTGCCTGCTTCAGTAATTGTTCATTATCGACATTTAACAGTTCCGGTACACCTGAATAGCCTAATAAAATGACACCATTTAATGCTGTCTGATAATAACATATTCTCTATAAAATTAAAGTTACCAAATTGATACACACATCTATGATAATAAAAATATTACGATCTTCACCAGCCAAAACATTATTTTTGACCACAAAAAAACTCAAATGAAGCGTTTTCTTTTTGCATCTGTTCTCATTATTACCGGTTTTTCAGTTGTAACCGCCCAGCCTCTTAAACGACCAAAGCTTGTTGTTGGCATCGTAATAGACCAAATGCGCTGGGATTATTTATACCGTTATTACGACAGGTATGATAAAGACGGAGGTTT
The DNA here is from genome assembly GCA_047606125.1 of Niabella sp. Lineage (GTDB taxonomy): Bacteria > Bacteroidota > Bacteroidia > Chitinophagales > Chitinophagaceae > Niabella. The sequence goes on from JASGEW010000073.1 coordinate 1,160, forward strand.
TAAAAGACTGTTAAACGAAGGGTTTAGCTGCGAAAACACGTTCATTAGTCACCTGCCTTCTTATACGGCTGTAGGGCATACCACAATTTTTACCGGCTCTGTTCCGGCCATTCATGGCATAGCTGGCAATGACTGGATCGATCAGGCCACCGGAAAAAGTGTTTATTGCACCGATGATTCAACCGTGCAACCAGTAGGCAGTACCTCCAAAGCCGGCTTAATGTCGCCACGCAACCTACTGGCTACAACCATTACCGATGAGCTGAGGCTGGCAACTAATTTTCAATCAAAAGTAATTGGTATTTCTTTAAAAGACAGGGCATCTATTCTGCCAGCAGGGCATAATCCCACAGGCGCTTTCTGGTTTGATGATGCTTCGGGAAAATTTATTACCAGTACCTGGTATATGCATGAACTGCCCCAATGGGTAAAAGACTTTAACGAAAAGAATGAACCTTCCAGGCTGGTTGCAGCCCCATGGAACACGCTTTATTCGGTGAACAGTTACAAACAAAGTACAGCTGACGATGTACCCTGGGAAGGTAAATTTAAAGAGGAAACAACTACTGCGTTTCCACATGATTTAAGCCAGTTGTATAAAACAGATAAAGACGTTATCCGCAGCTCGCCTTATGGCAATACGCTTACACTCGATTTTGCAGAAGCTGCTGTATCCGGGAATGCTCTGGGAAGCGGCGCCGTTACCGATTTCCTTACAATCAACTGTGCATCTACCGATTATGTGGGGCATAAATACGGGCCCAATTCCATTGAGGTGGAAGACGTGTACCTGCGTTTAGATAAAAAACTGGGTGAGTTCTTCAGTTTCCTGGATCAAAAAGTTGGTAAAGGTAACTATACCGTATTTCTTACTGCAGATCACGGCGCGGCCCATGCCATCAATTTCATGAAAGAATATAAAATGCCTGCTGATTTTTTAGATGTCAAAAAGATCATTACGGGCCTTAATGAAACCCTGAAACAACAATTCGGAGAAGATAAGCTGGTTCTATCAGGCGAAAATTATCAGGTCAACTTTAACAACGTAAAGATCAACCAGCTTAAATTAGATTATAACGCTGTTAAAGCTGCTGCATTAAAATACCTGAGGCAAGCGCCCGATCTTGAATTTGTGGTAGATATTGAAAATATAGGTGGAGAACCTGTACCTTCAGCCATCAAAGAAAGAATTATTAACGGCTACAATAACAAGCGTTCCGGTACTATACAGCTAATCCCTTTCCCTGGATGGTTTGAAGGATATGGCAGCACCGGCACCACACATGGCACCTGGAACCCTTATGACACACATATCCCACTGGTATGGATGGGCTGGGGCATTAAACCAGGCAAAAGCAATCGTGAAGTATATATGACAGATATTGCGCCAACAGTAGCAGCATTATTACATATACAAATGCCCGATGGCAATATTGGTAAAGTAATTACCGAAGTAACTCAATAGCCTGTTTTCTTTAATAGTTTAAAGAGGTTGTTTCCTGAGTATGGGAACGGCCTCTTTTTATTGACAGCGCTCAATATTTTACAGGATTGAATATTACATCGAAGACTTCAACTACTTTACAAAAAGATATGGATCTGCAACAACAATTTGAAGCAGCGGTTGCCGCCAGCAAAACATTAAATGAAACGCCGGCTAACGAAATGTTGCTCCAACTATATGCTTTATATAAACAAAGCACCACGGGAGATATTAATATTGATCCACCCTCAAACCCTTTCGACATTGTAAATAAAGCAAAATACAATGCCTGGAGCGCATTAAAAGGAAAACCCGGTGAAGCAGCAATGCAGGAATATATTGCTCTGGTGGAGCAACTAAAAAATAATTGATCCGGAGCGCTGTCATCTTTATTTATTTTGGGCGCCCGTATATTTTTTATTAATATCTTCTATCCCGGCATTTTTCATCAATTAAAAAAGCCCACTCCTTTCGGAACGGGCTCTTTAAAGCTATTTTAATTTCCTCTCTTTTGGCAGAAGAGGGTTTGGGAAGCGACTTCTTAAACTCTGAAGTGAGCAAACGCTTTATTGGCTTCTGCCATACGGTGCGTATCTTCTTTCTTTTTAAATGCAGCGCCTTCGCCCTTGCTTGCCGCTACAATTTCATTAGCCAGTTTATCAGCCATGCTGCGGCCATTGCGATCGCGGCTATAGCGGATCAGCCATTTAATGCTTAAAGATATCTTCCTGTCCGGACGAACCTCAGCAGGTATCTGGAAGGTAGCACCACCAATACGACGGCTGCGCACTTCTACTGCCGGGGTTACATTAGCCAAAGCTTTTTTCCAAACTTCGTAACCATCTTCATTGGTTTGTTTGGCTACTTTATCTAAAGCATCATAAAAAATAGTGAAAGCCCCGCTTTTTTTACCTTCCCACATCAGGTTGTTTACAAAACGGGTAACCAGTTTATCGTTAAACTTAGGATCCGGAGCTAAAGGGAGTTTCTTGGCTTGTGCTTTACGCATTATCTTTAATTATTAATCTTAATTACTAATTGTTAATTATTTCTTCGCTTTTTTAGTACCGTATTTGGAACGGCTTTGTTTACGGTCTTTAACGCCTGCAGTATCCAAACTACCACGAACAATGTGGTAACGTACCCCTGGCAAATCCTTTACCCTTCCGCCACGGATCAATACAATCGAGTGCTCCTGTAAATTATGACCTTCACCCGGGATATAGGCAATCACCTCAATTTTATTAGTTAAACGAACTTTTGCCACCTTACGAAGCGCTGAGTTAGGTTTTTTAGGTGTAGTAGTATATACACGGGTACATACGCCACGACGCTGAGGGCACTGATCCAAAGCCCTTGATTTGCTCTTTGCTTTAATGATTTGTCTTCCTTTACGTACTAACTGGTTAATTGTAGGCATTCCTGATCCTTTAATTTTTGGACGGCAAAGGTAAGGTAAGAATTTGAACCAGCAAAAAAAAGTCCGGAAAATTTCAATTTCCGGACTTCTTTTGTATTAATAAACATTATTATACCTGCTCCAGCCATCCGTGCGGGTCGCCATGCAGGTTTTCTTTATAATCTAACAAATACTTCTTCATATCGGCCGATATAGTCATGCTATCCACATCAAATGTCATCACCAGGTCTTTGTATTTCAGTTCTTTTACATGCGATATGGTAGCCGCCGTGCCGCAGCCAAATACCTCTTTCAACTGCCCGGCGTTATATGCCGATACCAATTCATCGATCGACACCCTGCGCTCTTCTACTTTGTACCCCTGCTCCCTGAACAGCTCAATCAGGCTCAGCCGGGTAATACCACTTAAAATAGTACCATCAGTAAGATCGGGGGTAACAATAGTATCGCCTATTACAAACATAATGTTCATCGCCCCTACTTCCTGCACATATTTGTGTTCCAGGGCATCCATCCACAATACCTGGTCGTAACCCTGTTTTTTTGCCTCGGCCGAGGACAACAACGAAGCGGCATAGTTACCGCCGGTTTTTGCAGCGCCTGTACCACCAGGGGCTGCTCTCGTATATTTCTCCTCTACATAAATACGGGCGGGCGCGGAAAAATACGATCCCACCGGGCCTGTAATGATCAAAAACTTATAGGAACTGGATTCTTTTACACCCAAAGTCTCTTCGGTCGCAAATAAAAACGGGCGTATATATAAAGATTCATCATAGCCGGAAGGGATAAAATCCTTGTCCAGCTCGATCAGCTGCTTCATCCCATCGATAAATATTTCCTCCGGTATCTGTGGCATGGCCAGGCGGGCTGCCGAACGGTTCATCCTTTTTAAATTCTCATAAGGCCTGAAAATATGAATGTTCCCGTTTTCATCCTTATGAGCTTTTTGCCCTTCAAAAATAGTTTGGGCGTAATGCAGCACCGACAGGGCAGGCAGGAAACCAAGCGACTGGTAAGGACGGATATTGACATTGGTCCACCGGCCATCCATATAATCCGCCTCCAGCATGTGATCAGAAAAATATTTTCCAAACCCCAGGTTATTAAAATCTACCTGCTCCAATTTACTTTCTTTCACTCTGGTCACAGGTATTTGCGCTGCCTCTACCATAAAATATTATTTTTGATGATTATTGTTATTGCGAATATACGAACACTATCGTTATAAATGAAGCCAGGTATGAGTTTGAATGAAATTAATCTGCCGCCACAGCTGGTTGCCCAGTTGTTTTCCCGTGTGCTTATCAGCAACAATACTCCATTGCAGCAAACAAAAAAACAACCGGATGACGAACCTGCAGCGGATTGGAAATTCCTTGGCAACAATCAACAACAAATTTTGATTGTTGTGGAATATACAGGTGTGCCTAACCTGCCTGATGAGCAGTTAGATTTTCTGACCCAACTGTTAAAAGCCTGCCGGCTGAGCTTAAATGATGTAGCAATAATTAACCTGAATAATTATATAAATAAAGATGCTGCCGCTATCATTGAACATCTAAAAATCAATACCCTGTTATTGTTCGGATTCAGCACAAAATATTTCGGCCTGCCTTTTGACATTCCGCAATACCAGGTACAAAAATTTAACAACTACACTATTTTGCACGCTCCTGCCTTGCATGATTTACAAAATGATAAACCGTCTAAAGCGAAGCTATGGGCCAGTTTAAAAAACATATTTAATGTATGAGATTAATTTTCGCAACAAATAATGTAAACAAAATCAAAGAAATAGGATCATCTATTGGGAATAATATTAAAGTGATCGGTTTGAAAGATGCCGGTATCTTTCAAGAGATCCCGGAGCCTCATGATACGCTCGAAGCCAATGCCTCAGAAAAATCAGCAACTATTTACAGGCTTACCCAAGAAAACTGCTTTAGCGAGGATACGGGACTGGAAGTGGCGGCATTGAACGGTGAGCCCGGCGTAAAAAGTGCACGTTATACAGCCGGTGAGCCTCAATATGCTGATCCGATTGAAAAGCTGTTGGCAAAATTGAAAGGCGTAACAAACAGGTCCGCCCAATTCAGAACAATTATTTCATTAATTATAAACAATAAAGAAATTTTATTTGAAGGAAAATGCGCAGGCAGGATTATTGAAGAAAGAAGGGGGACAAACGGGTTTGGTTACGATCCGGTATTTATACCCGATGAGGCTGATAAAACTTTTGGCGAAATGACCCTGGACGAAAAAAAACAGTACAGCCATAGGGCCAGGGCTGTTGCAGAATTAGCAGCCTGGTTCACCCAGAACTGTGACAATTGCCAGCCGTAACAGGCTCGTTACTAATTGGTGGTTGCAAATACAATTTAAAATTCCGGGCCAGCCGGCCCTATAAAATTATCATACAAATCGCCCTCTTGTTAATATATTTGAAAAACTTTTTAATAATTTAAGAATATTGGAACCTATACGCAACCATACCGTTGATGAAAGCGACTTAATATCGGGATGCATTGAAGGCGACAGGAGAATGCAGGAGGAATTGTACAACCGCTTTTCGCCTAAAATGTATGCTGTTTGTCTACGGTACGCCTCTAACGCTGATGAGGCACAGGATATTTTACAGGACGGTTTTATTAAAGTATTCAGAAAACTGGATAGCTTCAGGGGAGACGGATCTTTTGAGGGATGGGTACGCAGGATATTTGTAAATACCGCTATCGAATATTTCAGAAGAAAGAAATATCTGCAGCCGGTTACCGAAAAGGAAGAGAATACCATTGAAGGTAAATACATATCTGTATTAGACGAGTTGGCAGAGCGAGACATTCTGCAGCTGATCACCCAGTTATCGCCCGGCTACAGAACCGTATTTAATATGTATGTAGTAGAAGGATATTCTCACAAAGAGATCGGGGATATGTTAGGCATCAGCGAGGGCACCAGTAAATCCCAGTTATCAAGAGCCAAAGCCCTTTTGCAGGATCTGGTAAGAAAACATATTGAATCTAATAATAAATAAATATTTCAGGCAACCACCATGAACAACCTCAAAAATATATACAATTTTGAAGTTACCCCTCCACAGGGGGCATGGGACCATATTGCCAAAGAGCTGGATAATGCTGATCAATATAAAGGCCTTTCCCAAAACCTGACCTCATTAGAAATTCCCCCGCCTGCACATATCTGGGCAAATATTACCCATCAACTGGATGAGGCGGACCGGGAGGCCGGGCTTTCCGGGAAATTATACCAAACTGAGATCGCACCGCCGGCGGGTATGTGGAGTGCCATTTCCAATGAGTTGGATGATCAGCAAGCACTGGAAATTATTGCAAGCAAACTTTCCAATCTGCAGGTAAGGCCGCCATCTACCACCTGGACCTACATAAAGGACGTACTTGAAGAAAAGCAAAAAGCGCCGGCCCTGGTTGTTCCGATAAATCACAACAGATGGTTAAAATATGCTGCCGCTGCCTGTTTTATAGCGGTTATTAGCATTACGGGATATTTTATTTTTGAAGATAATGGCAGCGGTACTTCAATCTCCACCGCAACTAACAATTCTCCCAATACAGGAGCTGTCATTCAACAAGCCTCAGCAGGCACCAACAATCCGTCAGATCCGGACCTGCAGGGCCAGGCCACTTCCAAAGATCAGGCAATGGCAGGGATAAGAACCAAGTTAGGTAATGCGTATACCCTTTCTAACGAAAGGAACAGCGAGCTGCAGGACCGCTATATTATTCTTATGACCCAGGAGGGAAATGTAGTCCGGATGTCGAAAAAAGTAGGCAACATGGCCGATTGTATAGCAGGAGAAGATCATAGCTGTGATGACCAGATCTTAAAATGGCAAAAAGAAATGGCCAATAGCACTGCCACTTCCACCCCGGGTAACTTTTTAGATATCCTGGATATAGCCAGCCAGGAAGGACAGGATTCCAATAGCAAACCCCGTATGTAATACGTTTTACAAACGTCTCCGCTTTTAAAATTTTGGACAATACCATACGGGAAGGTTTTACATTTGCTGCAAATCATTATTCATGGCACGTGTGAAGCTATCATTACCGGATCAGTTCCATTTTTATACCATTATTCCAATAAGAATTACAGATGTGAACTATGGAGGGCATGTGGGTAACGATGCCCTGTTAGGAATAATACACGAGGCGCGTATGCAATTTTTAGCGTTTATGGGATATAATGAAATGAATATTGCCGGAGCAGGACTTATTATGTCCGACGTTATTATTGAATTTAAGCAGGAAGCTTTTTACGGGGACAAAATCAAAATATCGGTGGGCGCTTCAGATTTCAGCCGTGCTGGGTTCGATATTTACTATAAGCTGGAAAAGGAAGCTGAAGGCATAACCGCTACTGTGGCCAACGCAAAAACCGGTATGGTATGCTATAATTATACATTGAAAAAAGTAATGGCCATACCTGAAGCAGCTATAATAAAGCTTCAAGGTGCCTGATTCCTGATCATGCAGTACTCAGGCAATGGCCTGCCTGATACGTACAAGGTCTTCCAGTAGCTTTTCCAGCAAATCCAGCCTGAGCATATTGGCCCCGTCGCTTTTGGCAACGGAAGGATCAGGATGCGTTTCTATAAAAAGTCCGTCGGCACCTGTAGCAATGGCTGCTTTAGCTATTGTTGCTATCAATTGGGGATTCCCTCCCGTTACGCCGCTGCTTTGGTTGGGTTGCTGCAGGCTATGGGTACAATCCATAATTACCGGCACTCCGTGCTCCTGCATCCAGGGAATATTGCGATAATCCACTACCAGGTCGGTGTAACCGAAACTATTACCCCGTTCAGTTAACAGCACCTTTCCGTTACCTGCTTTGGTTATTTTTTCAACCGCAAACCTCATTGAAGGCCCGCTTACAAACTGTCCTTTTTTTACATTTATGACTTTGCCTGTTTTGGCTGCCGCTTCCAATAGGTCGGTCTGTCGGCAAAGAAAAGCCGGTATTTGCAATATATCTGCGTATTGAGCGGCAACTTCCGCTTCTTCACGCGCATGAATATCGGTTACCGTAGGTATTAAATACGTTTCGCCAGCCTTTTTCAGCAGCGCCAGGGCGGGCTGGTCGCCGATACCTGTAAACGAGTGCGCACTTGTTCTGTTCGCTTTCCGGTACGATGATTTGAAAACATAAGGGATGCCCAGCCTTTTGCATATTGCGGATATCTTACCGGCTACTTCCATCACCAGTTCCTCACTCTCAATAACACAGGGGCCGGCCAAAAGAAAAAAGTTGTTGTCGTTATATGATTGCTGCTCAAAAAGAGATTTTAAAAATGCCTGCATAATGGCAAATCTATTAAAAAAAACACTACAGCCCCATTACCCATTTCATTTCAGCATCTAAAATACAGCGCATAGGCATTCCTCAATCCATATATACCGTCTCACCCGGAAAACGATTGCGCAACCCGCAAAACGAACTGCTTATTTTGATATGTTTGTAATAAATAAGAGCTATGGTGAAGGATAAAATTCTGGTTATCGGGTCGTCCGGGCAAATAGGTGTAGAGCTAACATTAGCGCTTAGAAAAATATATGGCAATAACAATGTAATCGCGTCAGACCTGCGCGAGGAAAACGAACTTTTAAAAGGCACAGGACCTTATGTAAGTCTTGATGTAATGAATAAAGAGATGTTGCATGTGCAGGTAATACGCCAAAACATAACCCAGATATATTTATTAGCGGCGATTTTATCCGCCACCGGGGAAAAGAACCCGGGCCTGGCCTGGCACCTGAATATGCAGGGATTGCTAAATGTACTGGATATTGCAAGGGAAGAGCGGTTAAAAAAAGTTTACTGGCCATCATCTATAGCTGTTTTCGGGCCAACCTCTCCCAAGCAAAATTGTCCGCAGCAAACGATTATTGAACCCACAACGGTATACGGGATCAGTAAGTATGCAGGTGAGTTCTGGTGCAATTATTATCATATAAAATATGATGTGGATGTGCGCAGCCTGCGCTATCCCGGTTTGATTTCCTATAAATCGGCACCGGGTGGCGGCACTACCGATTATGCCGTTGAAATATTTCATGACGCGCTGGATGAGCAGAAATATATATCTTTTCTCTCAGAAGGCACTTATTTACCCATGATGTATATGCCCGATGCCATACGCGCTACTATTGAATTAATGGAAGCCCCAAAAGAACATATATCCGTTCATACTTCTTATAACCTTGCAGCCCTCAGCTTTTCGCCCAAAGAGATTGCAGCAGAGATCAAAAAGCATATCCCGGAATTTACTATTGAATACCAGCCTGACTACCGGCAGGAAATTGCCAACAGCTGGCCTCAAAGCATTGATGACAGCGTGGCAAGGCACGACTGGGGCTGGAAACCCGAATACGATCTGGCTACCATGACAGAAGATATGCTGAAAAATCTGCCTTCTGTAAAATAAGGACGGACATTTTATTTTCGCGTAGGTATCCTTTTTCTGCTACAACAGAACGCTCCGCGCTTTTGATAAAACTATTCCAGCTCTCTGATCCAGATATTTCTAAAACTTACCGGGTTACCATGATCCTGTAATATAACGGGCTCTTTGTCGTGGTGCCATGTATTGGTTGCTATACCGATATATTGCGTGGCACCCCAAATGGAAGCATTATTTTGCACCAGCACCCCATTATGTAAAACAGTAATACGGGCCTGGGATTTAATACTGCTGTCTTTATTAAAGCGGGGCGCTGTAAAGATCACATCATAGGTCTGCCATTCTCCCGGTTTGCGCGAAGCATTTGCCAGTGGCGGCAATTGCTTATAAATGCTGCCGGCCTGCCCATTGCTGTAGGTACGGTTTTTATAACTATCGAGCACCTGCAGCTCATATAGTCCCATTAAAAAAATGCCGCTGTTTCCCCTTCCCTGCCCTTCTCCCACCACTTCGGCAGGCACGCGCCATTCAATATGCAGCTGGCAGTCGCCAAAAGCTTTTTTGGTTTTAATAATGCCAGCACCTTTTACAACTGTTACTGCATTGTCGGCTACCTTCCAGCCTGCAGGTTTCCCATCGGCCGTTTCCCACGCTGATAAATCTTTACCATCAAACAAGACAATTGCATCTGAAGGCGGGTCGGCCGCTGTGCTGCCAGGTGTTACCACGCGGGGTTCGGGTTGCCAAATTTCTGTAAGCTTAGGATCGCCGTTTTGAGAGAGGGCCGGATAGCTGCTAACAAGCAATGCTGCCAGAATTAATCTTTTCATCTGGAAATGAAATTATTTTTATAGTGAACAATCTTATACAATTGAAAAATCATCAAACACTGTTAAAGGTAGGTCTATAATTTCAATACTGCTTACAACAGCATAGGCAGGACCATGCTTACACCAATCGATCAGTATTGAAAGCTGGTCATACCGGGCGGTCGCAATAATTTCCACAGTATCACCACCAGGTAAATTTTTTACAGTGCCTTTTACACCCGAAGACTGTGCAACCGCTTTTGCAGATTGCCTGAAGAAAACACCCTGCACTTTTCCTTTTATAAGTATCTTTTTAGTTTCCATCCGCTAAAAGTTGATCAATTCAATAATCTGTTGCAGATATTTTTTATCTGTTTCATCAAAATGACCGGGATATTCGCTATCAACATCCAGCACGGCAACTACCAGGTTATTCCTTATAACAGGCACAACCATTTCAGATTTAGAAAAACTGCTGCAGGCAATGTGACCCGGAAACTGCTCCACATCCGGCACGATCAGTGTTTCCGCTTTTTCCCAGGCTGCGCCACACACTCCTCTTGATTTTTTTATCCGGGTACAGGCTACAGGCCCCTGAAACGGCCCTAACACAAGCTCCTCGCCTTTTACTAAATAAAAACCCACCCACCACCAGTTGAACTGTTCTTTAAGCGCAGCGGTTACATTGGCCATACTGGCCACCAGGTCTTCTTCTCCCCCCAGCAATCCTGTTATTTGGGGAAGTAAAGATTCGTACTGCTCCTGTTTTGTACCTTTTATGATTTCTAAATCCTCAGCCATTGAATAAATTCGTTTTAAGCATGCTTCATTGTTTCATTAAATGCTCCCGAGGCCCCTTTTGCAATAGAAAGTGTTTGCCAACTGCCGCCCATAATTATTTTCCCGAGGTATATGATCTGGCCTACATGAGCAGCATAATGTGTTAACTGACGATGAATGGCTTCAACTACCGTTAAAGGCTTTGTTCTTATAAAAATTATTTTTTCCAGATCAGCCGGAGTTAAGGCATACAACGCTTCAAATAAAACATCCCAGCCCTGGTTCCACAAAACCAGTAATGCCTCTTTTGTCAAATGCGCTTCTTCAAATTCTTCATCCCGCCGGCGCCATTCTTTTTCTCCATCTTCGGTTAAGAAATTAGTCCACCGGCTAAGCATATTCCCATGCATGTGCCTGATAATAGTGCTTAAACAATTGCTTTTTTCACCAGGCGCATAAGCAAATTTTTCATCAGCTATCTGGTCAAAGGTTTTATCAGCCATCGCCTTATAATCTTTGAACTGCTGAACAGCGCTTTTGAGAAATATATCTTCAATCATAATATTCATTTTAGACTACCATAAGACTGAAATGCAAAAATACTGCAATACAGGTATTTATTAAAACAGATGTTGCAGAACAATTAACCATAGTAAATAGCATAATCAATAAAAGTCAAAGCTCAAAAAATATTTAGGTAGCCCCATATTTTTTATCTTGCGAAATCGCAGTTTTAATTTGTATTTTTAAGCATTGGGGTAAAAATAGTCTTAAACAGTATTCCGGTAAACGGGAATGTTACATCGTATATGGAAAAAAACAACAAAGAAAAATCTGAATACCAGGATCAGTTGTGGATGGACTTTATTACTAATATATCGCATGAACTTAAAACGCCGCTTTCACTTATAATAGCCCCACTCGAGGAATTGCTGAGCAAGTCCCTTCCGGAAAAAAAAGTACATAAACTACACGAACAAATACTGGCAAATGCCAGGTACATGTATCAGCTTGTCGGCCAATTAATAAATTATCAGAAAACGGAAAAAGGGGTTAAAAAACTTGAATTATCCGAAGCTGATATCGTAAGCTTTTTACGGGAAAAATATGCCGCATTTCTTGACCTTTCAAGACAAAAAAAAATAAAATATTATTTTAAGTCGACCGAGGATACACTTCGTTGCTTTTTTGACATGGATGCCATAGAAAAAATATGTAACAACCTGCTATCTAATGCTTTCAAATATACGCATGCGGGCGACACGATAGAGCTGGTAATCTCACGGCAACATAATCAACTTGTACTTACAGTAAAAGATACAGGTGTAGGCATCGCACCCCTGGAGCAGCATTTAGTTTTTGAAAGATTTTATCAGGTTAATAACACGTCCGCTGGTCATGGGTCGGGTGTAGGACTGGCTTTTACCAAAAGTCTTGTAGCGCTTCACCGTGGAAAAATAACTATAGAAAGTGCGCCTGATAGCGGAACAGCCTTTATTGTTACGCTGCCACTTGATAAAGAAAGTTATCTGGCTGAAGAATTTGTGATTCAAAAACCGTTTCATCTGGCAACCGATCCTGTTGAATCCTTCATTAATAACGAAGTCGTTGGGCCGGTTGGCGATGATACAGAAGAAAATATATCACCCGTCCAGCATCTGCTTATTATAGATGATAATCAGCAGATCGTGGAATACCTGGCAAACTATTTTCAACATTATTTCATAATCAGCAAAGCCTTTAATGGCAATGATGCACTGAAAATAATGGAAATACAGCATATCGATCTTGTTATAAGTGATGTAGCTATGCCTGGCATTGATGGTATCCAGATCTGTAAAAAAATAAAACAAAATATTCTTACCTGCCACATCCCGGTTATCCTGTTAACTGCCAGGGACGAAAAACCCAGCCAGATCAAGGGGTTGCAGGCCGGTGCGGATGATTATATGTCCAAGCCATTTTCCATTTCGGTACTCGAAGCTAAAGTGCAGAATATTATCCGTTCCCGCAGGCGGTTAAAAGAATATTATTCCTTTGCAACGGAAATTGTGCCCGAAAACATCGCCCTGAACACGCTTGATGAAGCGTTTTTAAAAAATGCTATCAATATTGTAGAGAACGGCATCAGCGATCCTGATTTTTCGGTATTAAAATTCAGCCGTACCATAGGTATGAGTCGCTCAAGCCTCTACCTAAAGCTAAAAGCAATTACCGGAGAGTCTACCACGGATTTTATCAAGCGCATTAAGTTTAAAAAAGCGGCCGACCTGTTAAAAAGTAAAGAATATTCCATTACCGATGTGGCTTACCTGTCGGGGTTTAGCTCCATATCTTATTTCTCTACTTCGTTCAAACAATATTATGGTTGTTTACCTACCGAATACTCATCAAAAAAGAACGGGGGCGAAACGCCGCTAAAAAATCAACAAAATTTAAAACCCAAAAACTCATTTTAAAACGATTTTATTATTAGGATTGCTTTTTTTACAAACTTAAATTATTACATATATGAGAGAAAGATATGCTATAGCGATAGATGTGGGCGCTACCTTTTTAAAATGCGGGTTAGTAAATACAAATGGTGAAATAATATACTCTTTTAAGATGCCTTCGCGGGATGTGCTAACCGAGGGAGAGATCATCGCGCTTATCAATGCTGCCATACGCAAATGTGCAGGGCAGGCTGCGGAACCGGTATTAGGTGTGGGAATAGGGTTTCCGGGGATTGTGGAAAACAACATTATTATCGGGGGCGTTGATAATTTACCTGGTTTTAAAAATATTGATCTCGGCGCCATCATCAGCGATTCTACGGGTTTGAATGTAATTGTAGATAACGATGCCAACATGGTTGCCTGGGGCGAAATGCAATATGGCGCAGGTATCAATTGTTCTGACCTGGTTTTTCTTACAGTAGGCACAGGCATTGGTGGCAGCGCCGTCATCAATAACAAGTTGTATGGAGGATACAGAAACCGGGGTACAGAGTTTGGCCACATCACCCTTAATTTTGACGGGCCTGATTGCACCTGCGGCAGCAAAGGCTGTTTTGAAACCTACGCCTCGGTAAAAGCTTTAATTAAGGATTATGCCGGCATTACAGGATTGGCGGTTGCAGCACTGAACGGAGAAATCATTATCAAAAACTATCTGGAGGACGAACAGCAGGCAAGGGAAGTTATGGAGCGGCATTTTAATTACATGGCTGCGGGCATTGCCAGCCTGGTAAATATCTTTAGCCCGCAAAAGGTTATTATTGGCGGCGGCATTACCGATGCCGGGGAGTTTTACGTGGAAGAAATTTCAAAAAGAGTAAAACGCCGGGCAATGCCGGATGCTTTTAGCGGCACCCAGATCGTTCATGCCACTATGGGCAGCGAAGCCGGTTTGCTTGGCTGTGCCAGCAGGATATTTTCCACACCGCTGGTGTTGCACTCTAATTAAGAAAATTATAACCACAATGCCGGTACCTGCAAAAACCAGGATCACTCTCCAACTGTATTGGATCGAAAAGATGAGAAGCATTTGCGCTTCCCTTCAATAAGACTAATCAACGGGGGTTTCAAAAATTTTGAGCGCTTCTGCGTCCTTGTATTTTTCTATTGATGCTTTTAACTGTCTTTTCAACCCGGCAATAAGAGGAGCCGTTGCTTTTTCATTATAAATATTATGCAACTCGTGCGGGTCTTTTTGCAGATCAAACAGTTCCCACCCTTCTACTCGTTTGTAAAACCGGATGAGCTTGTAACGTTTTGTTTTAATACCAAAATGTGGTGAAACGGAATGTTCCCCGTTTTCATAATAATGATAATACATGGCATTGCGCGCAGTATATTTCTTATTTTGAAGCAGTGGTAAAAAAGAAATGCCCTGCATATCTGCCGGTACAGGAACTTTAGCTGCATCCAGGAGTGTGGGTGCCAGATCAATATTTAAAATAAAATCGTTTATGTTGCTACCCGGCTTTATTACACCGGGATAGCGCATGATCATTGGCGTTCTGAAAGACTCTTCGTACATCCATCTTTTATCAAACCAGCCATGCTCCCCCAGGTAAAAGCCCTGGTCCGACATATAGATAACAATCGTATTCTTTGCCAGCCCATGCGTATCAATATAATCAAGCGTTTTGCCTATGTTCCTGTCAAGCGAAGCAGCAGTAGCCAGATAATCCCGCATATACCGCTGGTATTTCCATTCGGTAAGTACATTGCCGCCGGGTTTTTTAATTTCAAATTCTTTTTTGATCTTTCCATAATAAGCAAACCACCGGGCTTTTTGTCCGGTATTCATCCGCCGCACACTTTGTTCTATGTCAGATGAGTCAGCAGCCGTATATATTTTAAGATCGTGCCCCATGCGCATTGTTTTGGCAATAGTCATATCCTGTACCGCAGCTGCTTTCCGGGTAGCATAGTCATCATAAAAATCGTGCGGCAACGGAAAAGTTTTATCATCAAATAATCCGAGGTCGCTTATATCCGGCATCCATACCCTGTGCGTTGCTTTATGCCCTATCACCAGGCAAAAAGGTTTGGCAGGGTTCCTGCCATCAAGCCATTGTTCAGATAGGCTTTCGATGATATTGGTTACATAACCTGTGTATCTTTTTCGCACATTACCGGTTTGTATAAAATCCGGGTTATAATAATCACCCTGTCCCGGCAAAATATTATAATAATCGAATCCCTGCGGCGTATTATCACCCAGGTGCATTTTGCCTATCCATGCAGTCTGGTACCCCGCGGCCTGCAATACTTTGGCAAAATTATTCTGGCTGAAATCAAAAGTGGAGTTTTCGTTGTCTTTAAACCCGTTCACATGGCTGTATACTCCTGTAAGGATGCAGGCCCTGCTGGGCCCGCAGATGGAATTGGTTACATAGGCTTTTGAAAATAAAGCGCCTTCTTTAGCCAGCCGGTCCATATTAGGCGTTTGCACCAGTTTACTTCCGTAAGCGCTTATTGCCTGGTAAGCATGATCGTCTGATATTATTAAAACAATATTGGGGCGCTGGGCAAAAGAATTGATAACTGTAAGGATCATTCCTACAGACATTAGGGTCAGGCTTTTTATTTTTTGTGTTATAACCATACTATTTTTTATGGGTTGTATATCGTATCTTACTACATCGGGCAATTGAGCTGATGCTTCCTGCCGGGCTATTTTACTGATTTGTTGCCTGATCTTGTTTCGTATAATTTACAGCACATTTTCTTTTACAAATGGATCATTATTTTTAATACACCATTTTTTCAAATAGCTGCGCATCGCCAGCAATTGCTTTTTATATCCCGGGTTTACCGCCAGGTTATTCATTTCGCCGGGATCTTTTGAAAGATCGAAGAGCTGCTCTTTGAGGGCTCCCTTGTTGTAAATAATATATTTGAAGCTTTTTGTAATAACGGCACGGCCATTAATACCTAATAACCTTTCATTATCCGCGAAATCAGTTTCTATAACCAGCGTATCGCGCAGGTTTTTAACCGGGTTGGTGATTCTTTTGCTAAGATCTGCACCTTTTAAATAAGCCGGTGCCTGAATGCCTGAAAAGCCACAAATGGTAGGTATAATATCTGTGCCATTGCACACCAGCATATCATCGGTGCGCGGCTTCCAGTTATCCAGGCTTGAAATAATAAAAGGCACCCGCGCCGCTTCTTCGTAAAGAATTTGTTTTTGGTTCCAGCTGTGCGCCGCATAACCATCACCATGATCGGCAGTAAACAGGATAATGGTATTTTTTTCTATGTCATA
>JASGEW010000074.1:0-13858 GCA_047606125.1 Niabella sp.
CAGATGAAGTGATATTGGAGTATATAGAGAACCAGGATGCCGCCGAAGGAGGAGATGACTTTACTACTGTCGGAGACTAAGGTCGGCTTAAGCCGACAAAACAAATCTTTCGCCTTATAGGCGAAAGATTTGTTTAATACATTTTGTGAGTACCAATCGATCCTGTTTAACATTGTGTGATTGTAATAATAGCTAAACGTTGATTCGGGATCAGCGCCATAAACCAAAATTTCATCAACACCTCCATTTACTTTTCTTGAAATCACTCCCCCGCAATTTAAGTCCCAACCCAGCCGGGATGTAGATCAGGTCTTATGCCTCCTCCATGATAATTCAGGCCTACCTCAACTGAAGCGTTAGTTGTAGATAACCGGCAAAGTGGAATACTAATTTGTGGCAAACCACTGAAATAAGAAACTGGAACCTGCCCATAGATGCCTAAAGAAGCGGCATTAGGATACGGCGGCAAAATTTTTTCACTGTTTTGGTTCTGCTCCTGGGCATGGATACTTATTACCCCGATAGTCAGTAGTATACAACAATGTAACCTAATGAAAACCTGTTTCATTTGTAAAGGTGTTTAGTCTGTTTATAAGATTATATCAATGAGCCAATATTACTTGTTTAATATTTCAATAAAAGCCACATAGAAAATTGTAAAACGGCACAGGTTTCAGTCATTCGTCAGCATGGTTACTAAAATTCATGGTTTGTATATTCATTATGGCTATTTACTCAATTAAAAGTAAGTGATTGTTTTAAAACTGCAAAAAATATTTTTGCTGTCTGCAGGTCAGTTGAAGCCTAAAACGTTTTTTCTTGGGGTTCAAATGACCGATGCGTTATTTGCAGGCGCTTGTACGGAGCCTTCCTGGAAATGCCCGTTCTTTACCTGCTTTGGCAACTAAAACAACCCGTAAAGCGATGAATCTATTTTTGAAATGATCTCGCCAAAATGTTCTTCATTTTCACCGAATTTGTTTTTATCTACATCAATCACCAGCAAAGGTCCTTCTTTATAGGCTGCAATCCATTTATTGTAAAATTCATTAAGCCGTTTAAGATAATCGAGCCGGATATTTTCTTCATATTCGCGCCCACGTTTCTGGATCTGGCCTACCAATGTGGGTACCGATGCATTCAGATAGATCATCAGGTCCGGCGGTCTTACCATTTGCTTCAGGGTCTGAAAAAATTCATAGTAATTATCAAAATCCCGCTTGCTCATTAAACCCATTTCATGCAGGTTGGGTGCAAAAATATTTGCATCTTCATAAATGGTCCGGTCCTGGATCACGGTTTCCGTACCATTCTGTATATCGAGCAATTGTTTAAGGCGGCCATGTAAAAAATAAACCTGAAGGTTAAAGCTCCAGCGGGGCATGTCTTCATAAAAATCCATCAGGTACGGGTTGTGATCCACATCTTCAAAATGCGGTATCCATTTATAATGCTTGGCCAGCATTTGCGTAAGCGTGGTTTTTCCGGCCCCTATATTACCAGCGATAGCAATGTGCTTGGGTTTTGATTTTGATTTAGCCATAAATATACAAAATGCGTAACGCTTAAAGCGCAATGTTTTCTTATAATGAATATTACAGTGTCAAAGTAGCAATTCTTTTTTACTTGCTAAAAATATTTTAATCCCATTGCTGTTCTTACAGCTTTTATGGTAGCGTCCGCACTTTCTGCGGCTTTTTGCGCGCCTACTTTTAAAATAATATTCAGTTCCGCCTCATTGGCCCTGATATCTTTTGCCTTTTGCCGGATAGGTGCAATATAATGTACCATATCCTCAGCAAGCTGCTTTTTCATATCGCCATAGCGGATGGAACAATTATTATAATCGGCTTCAAACTTTTGGATCACTTCTTCTTTGCTTACCAGCCTCATCAGGTCAAAAACATTTTCAATATAATCGGGCTTTTCGCTATTGGGTACAGCTGGCCCGGCATCGGTCCTGGCCTTCATTATTTTTTTGCGGATCAGGTCATCATCGTCGGACAGGTATATGGTTGCATACTGGTTCTCGCTCTTGCTCATTTTACCGGCGCCATCGAGGCTGGGAACCTTTAATAACTGTTCACCAAAATTAAAGGCCTTCGCTTCAGGAAACACATTGCCATAACGATGATTAAACCTGTTGGCAAATGTCCGTGTCATTTCAAGATGCTGCTCCTGGTCTTTGCCTACGGGCACGAGGCTGGCCCGATGGATTAATATATCGGCAGCCATTAGCACCGGGTAGGTTAATAAACCGGCATTTACATTATCGGGCTGCAGCCGTACTTTATCTTTGAAAGTAGTCGTTTTCTCCAGCTCGCCTTTATATGCCATCATATTTAAAAACAGGTACAGCTCAGCAGTTTGCGGAAGATCACTCTGGCAGTAAAGCGTGATCTTGTCCGGATGTAACCCGCAGGCAAGGTATTCCGAAACCACATGCAATACATTCTCTCTCAATTCCTTTGTATCGGGGTGTGTGGTCAGCGAATGAAGATCTGCAATAAAAAAATAACAATGATATTCATGCTGCATTTTTACATAATTGCGTAATGCTCCAAAATAATTACCCAGGTGCAGGTTGCCTGTAGGGCGCACACCACTTACTACTGTCTGTTTTTTATCGCTCATAAGGCGCGAAGATAAAATGTAATTCGGGATTTGTGATGTATGATTTGAAACCAGGAGGGCCGGTTCTTTTCCGGGACCGGAACAACAAAGGTTTTTCGGACGGGCAGGCTTTTCTTAAAGGTTTAGACACAAAGAAAACCTTAGTGCCTTAGTGGCAAAATTAAATTGGAGCCGCAGTTGACAGATGTTTTGCGTCTTCTATTTCTTTATATTCGGATTTTTGAATTATTAAAAATATTTTGAGATTGGCAGCACCATATTGGCGGACAGGACGAAACATCATTCAACTGGTCGCATTATTGCTTTTGGGGGCCGGCGTTGCTGCCCAGACTGCAATACCTTATTCATACGATGTAATATGGAACCGCCAGTCTGAAAACGCGGCGGGATCGATGCCTGTGGGCGGTGGCGATATTGGCTGTAATGCCTGGATGGAGCGCAATGAGCTGTTATTATATTTCTCTAAAAGCGGCAGCTTTGATGAAAATAATACCTTCTTAAAAGGCGGCCGCCTGCGCCTGCGCTTTAGCCCTAACCCGTTTAGCAATGCCAGCTTTAAGCAGGAACTGATTTTAAAAGACGGTTATATCAATATCGAATCGGTAAATAATAATATCCATATACAATTAAAAATATGGGTGGATGTATTTAGCCCTGTAATTCATATTGAGGCCCAAAGCAACAAAGCGCTTACTGCCGAAGCCATTTATGAGAACTGGCGCTTTGCTGATCGCATACAAACCGGCAAGGAAAATAATGCCAACTCCTGGAAATGGGTAAAGCAGGTAACGGTCGTTAATAGAAAAGATACGGTTGAGCCCCGGGGTAACCAGGTTGTATTTTATCATCGGAATATCGGCCCCACTGTTTTTGACGCTACCCTGCGGCAGCAGGGGCTTGACTCTGTAAAGAGCCGGATTTTTAATCCGCTTGAAAACCTTACCAGCGGCGGGTTGCTGAAAGGCGATGGTTTTATACAGGGAGTGCAGGGCGGAGGCATTTATGTAAATACCCCTTACAAAAGCCAAAGCCTTATCAGCAGGCGCCCTTCAAAACAGCAGGCGCTGCAAATATTCTTGTATAACAGCCAGGCGCCCGCGATTACTGCATGGCGAAGCGCGCTTGACAGCATGGCCGTACACTATAAACCTTCGCATTCTAAAACCATTGCCTGGTGGAACCGTTTCTGGAACCGCAGTTTTATTCTTATTGGTAATGATGCCACCAGTACTACAGATAACGCTGTGCGAGGCCTGCCTGCCGGACAGGCTGGCAAGACCGATGCTGTCAGTACTTCAGCCGGGTACATAAGAAATGAAAAAGACGAAGCCTGGCAGGCAGGCCGAAATTACCAGCTGTTCCGGTATATGCTGGGCTGCAATGCTTACGGAAAATATCCCACCAAATTTAATGGTGGTTTGTTTACCGTTGATCCGTTTTTTACCGATAGCACTATTAAAAGCACACCCGATTACCGCAACTGGGGCGGCGGCACATTTACGGCACAGAACCAGCGCCTGGTGTATTGGCCGATGCTTAAAAGCGGCGACGCGGATATGATGAAGCCGCAGTTCTATTTTTACAATAATCTTTTGCAAACAGCCCTGCTGCGTACAAAAATTTATTGGGGCCACAACGGTGCGAATTTTAATGAGCAGATCGAAAATTGCGGGTTGCCGAACCCTGCTGAATACGGGTTTAAACGCCCGGCAGGATTTGAGCCCGGCATGGAATATAATGCCTGGCTTGAGTATGAGTGGGATACCGTGCTCGAATTTTGCATGATGATACTGCAATCGCATGATTACGAAGGTGCAGATATTTCAGGCTACCTGCCTTTAATAAAAGAATGCCTGATCTTTTTTGATGAGCATTATCAATGGCTGGCACTGCAAAGAAGCGCCAGGGCACTGGACAGCGACGGTCATCTGATACTTTACCCGGGATCCGGCGCCGAAACTTTTAAAATGGCCTATAATGCCAGCAGCACGATTGCTGCTTTGAAAACAGTTACGGCCGCTTTACTCGTATTGCCGGCCGGTTATCTGACAACAGAAGAACAGCTGTATTTTACCGCTTTTAAGAACCGCATCCCTCCCATTCCTTTCACCAGTTATAACGGGCATACAACTATTGCCCCGGCTATAGCGTGGGCCAGGGTGAATAATACAGAAAGCCCGCAGTTATATCCCGTATTTCCCTGGGGCATGTATGGCATTGGGCGGCCGGGGCTGGATACTGCCCGAAATACTTACCTGTACGACACTTTTGCCCTTAAATTCAGGGGCGCTGTTGGCTGGAAGCAGGATAATATTTTTGCGGCCCGCCTTGGCCTTATTGCTGATGCTGAAAGGCTAACGCTGCAAAAGCTTAAAAACAGCGGGCGCCGTTTTCCTGCTTTTTGGGGGCCGGGCTACGATTGGGTTCCGGATCATAACTGGGGCGGCAGCGGTATGATCGGGCTACAGGAAATGCTGCTGCAGGCCGTTGATGATAAGATCTATCTGTTTCCTGCCTGGCCCAAAAACCGGGATGTGCATTTTAAACTGCATGCCCCCCGCCAAACCATTGTGGAAGCGGTGCTGAAAAATGGTAAGCTGGTACGCCTGGAAGTAATACCTAAAGCCCGGGAGAAAGATGTGATCGTGCAATAGTTTTCAAAACGCTATACAATAATTCCTGTAGTATTTTAATGCTGATGATTGCTGAATAACCGTGGCATTTTTCTTTATGCTGAAAATAATGGAATCGGTAATGGTACCCTTTATTTTTGCAACGCTTATTGCCATTCTTTTAAACCCGCTTTGCAATTTTTTCATTCAAAAATGGAGGCTTCCGAAGCCGGTGGCTATTATACTGGCTATACTGATTGCTTTTATTATTGTTATATGGTATTGCTGCCCTTGTATACTTTCCTGTTATTATTTTATAAACCCCTGATCCTGAATTTTTTTTATGAAGTGTTCCGGAAAGATCATTCGGAACACGTGGGAGCCGTGTTGATGGAAACGAAAAATGCGATACAGCAATACATTGTGGGATTACTGATCGAAATGCTGATTGTAGCTGTATTGAACTCGTTAGGCTTACTGATCATAGGCGTGAAATATGCGATTTTACTTGGCTGCATCGGTGCTATTCTGAACGTGATTCCTTATATTGGCGGATTGATCGCCATTGCATTGCCCGTGCTGATGGCCCTTGTAACTAATGACGGGCTTGAGAAGCCCATCCTGATTGTAGTAGCGTATACCGTTATACAATTTATTGATAACAATATCCTCGTTCCCCGGATCGTTTCGTCAAAAGTTTCGGTAAATGCGCTCGTTTCGATCGTTATTGTTTTGATGGGCGGCATGCTGTGGGATGTAAGCGGAATGTTTCTTTCCATTCCTTTTATCGCTGTGGTGAAAATTATTTTTGATCATGTAAATGACCTGAAGCCCTGGGGCAAACTATTAGGCTCGGAGATGCCGGATGAGAATGTTTTCTGGAAGCGCCTTAAATTCAGGAAAAAGCCGGAAGAGACCGGCGCAGCACCTAAAGGATCTTAAGGAAAAGTAATTATCCTTAGATTAAGAAGCCGGCAGAAAATGCTTCCATGTAGATATAGTACGTGCTACAGATACTGCACGGTTATTATCGTGCATAAGCATACAGCTTCCAATTACCAATGTCTGCACTGACCGACATTAAAAATTATTGCACTACCTGCACGGCGCCCTCCAACCCTGCTTTTAACAAGGACCAGCCCTGCAGGTTTAGCGGCGCAGTGGTCCATGTGATCCGCTTTTTTTCAGGTAACGCCTGGTCGCCTATCAGCCTGTTGGCCCAGGTATTGCTTACAGTTATTTCAATATTATTTTGTCCTGTTCTTACCGCTTTGGAAATGTCCAGTTTGTAGGGAAGCGTCCATAGGGTACCGCAATTTATGCCGTTGACAGTTATGGAAGCTATGTTAAAAACACTATCAATTGTAAGAAACACCGGCTGCTCTTTATTATGAGAAGGAAGTGTAAAGCTGCTTTTATAAACCGCGGTACCTGAATAATATTTTATAGCCGGATCGGTATGCGCATTCCATAGCCTAAGCCCGTTAAAATCCTGCTCATCTTTAGGCCCGCCATAAGCCGGGTCAAACTGAACCTTCCAGTCGGAAACCGTAGCCAGCGCATGAGCTGCCGCCGTAGTTTTTGCCAGACCAGCTGCGGCAGCTGTTTTTTCCCTGAAGATCACAAATACAGATTGGCTGGCCTCCAGCTCTAATTGCAGATATGTCCTGTTCCCACTGAGCTTCCACTGATCTGCCCGGGTGATTTCGCCGGTAACGGCATTCCCTATTTCGGGCTGGTAACCACTCACCCTGAAAGACAGTTCAACCGTTCTTTTGAAGTTGAGCGGGTTGGCTATAAAATACAGCTCTCCCTGCGCCAGCTTCCGGTGTGTCCATGCAACCGGCTCTTTATTGGCGGTGGCGTCTACATCCCTGGTTACACCTAATTTTTCAAAACCGGCTTCTGTATAAGGGATTGCCAGCACCCTGCTGCTTTTATGGTCTGTTATCCGGCGCCAGGCCTTTTGTAATTCGTTGTCGTTCTCTTTAAAGTTTAAAGGTTGTTTATCTGCTTTATCAATAATAATGGCAGCGCCCGCATCGGCCAGCGCTGCTATTTTTTTGGCAACCGGCAGCGACATTAAGTTACTGTTAGGATCCATCAGCAATTTGCCCGGAAACACCAAAACAGCATACGTGGCGCCTGAAGGGAATACTACTTTCCCGTTAACCACTTTTGCTTTTAGCAAAGCATCCGGGTTGAAGCAATCGTACTGATAACCCCGCAAAGCATCTGTCCATTTTTCAGGATCCGCCATATTAGCGGAATGTGTTACCCCATCCGGTATGGTACGCTGGGGCTGGTCTTTATTTGCCAGCCGTATGCCTTCGGTGGCTACCCTGTCGTTTCCGAAAATACCAGGCAGTGCGTGTACCAGCCTGTCGGGCAGCACAGCACGGCGGGGCGCTTCCTCGCCTGTAAATACTGCAATATCTGCAACCGGTTTTCCCTGCTGTAAAAGGGCTGAAGTGCTTGCGAGGTAATCGGTCCAGGCTTTGCTCTGGCGAAACCATGCCTGGTCCCTTTGATAAAACAGACCAATGCCGCCCAGGGTCATGCCCGGCTTGCGATCCATCCAGGGGTTGTGCGTAAATACATGGATCACCATCCGGTTAATACCCATTGCAAAATTCCTGTCGCCTACAGCTTTTATACTGCCGGGATGCTCGCTCCAGTCCATTTTTAAGGTCGTAAAGGATTCAGCCTGTATCATATTTTTGCCATAAATATGCCCGCCGCTGATAGCGTCAAGCATATCGTTCGGTTTATCATGTGTAGGACTGTTCAGCCAGAACTCTCCCATAGGAATATCAACCGTTTGGTAATGCAGTAAACCATCGCTTACCATTGTGGGCGCCACACTTTCGGCGCTGAATTGGCATCCCTTCTCATGCGCCAGCTGCAGCAGCGTTTTATAAAAAACATCATTTACCAGTTCGGCAATGGTTTCCCGCACATCGTGCAGTATTTTTTCGGAAGTAGCAGCGCTTTCCACCGGCACACCCGTCATTACTAACAGATAAGGCATTAGATTGTACCCTCTCCTTTTTTTAAATCCGGCAGCAAAATTTTTCCCCCAATTCTGACTGCCGGCTTCCCAGCTGTCTACGTGGAATATTTTAAGCACTTCTTTTGCAAGTCCCGGATCTGTTTTTTTAAACGCAGCACCAAACCAGCTGTCGAATTGCAGCTTTACAGCTTCTTTGCTGAACTTATCACATTCAAGTCCTTTTGCTGCGCCACCGGTTGCATTGGTATGGCCGGTAGCGGTATGGCCTATTCTTACAACGACCCAATTACCTGCAGGGGACTTCCAGCGCAGGTTGCCATCCTTATCCATTTTACCGGTAAGGTCAATAATATCTTTAAACTTAACAGCCCCGTCTGTACCGATCTCTTCATCCGTTGTGTTGGTCGCTACCCGCCAGATGCTGCCATTCTTTGCTTCGATCTGGTTGATAACAGGTTCATCACTTAAATACAGTCCTTTTAATTTCAAAGCAGGTTTCCATTTGGCGGCATCCAGATCTTCCGACCCCGGCTCTGTTCCGCTCTTGTCAAAAATAAACCGGAAGTATCTTGCTGTTGTTGCGGGAATAGAAAAAGTAAAGTCTTCATCACTATCCTGCCAGCCATGCCTTGGCGGTTCCAGCCTTATAATTGTTTTAAAATTCTTGCCGTCATCGCCTGCTGCCACTATTAACCGCTCCGACTGGTAATTATTTCCCCCGGTGTGAACCGTTACTGATTTTAAAGTAAAGGGCTGCGGATATTTATATTGGATCCAGCAACTGGTGTCACTTCTGAAGGTCTTTTTATCATCGCCCCGGAAAGCAAGCCAGGCCGGCTTTTCTCCCGTGCTTGCGGTTACAGCAGGAACCAAAACAGTTTCTTTAAAGGCGTTTTCACTATTTGCGGGATAGGCAAATACGGCCAGGTCTTTATAGTAATTTTCTTTTGTTTCGGGCTGCTCAAGGGGGATAGGCCCTGCCTTATCACTTTTAATATATGTTTTAGACCATACCAGTTTTTGCATCGATTGTCCGGGTTTGATCCAGGGGCCACCTGCCAAAGCAAAGCCGTCGCTGACATGCATGGCTAATTGTAATCCCAGGCGTTTGCTTTCTTTCATCGCATGGTTGACCATGGCCCACCATTCGGGTGTTAGTTGCCGTGCAGGACTGCTGTAAGGCGCTTTAGAAGACGTGTCAAAGATTGGCATCAGGTAGGCGCCTCCTATACCTGTTTTTTCCATGGCTTCCAGATCGGCGGTAATCCCTTCTTTGGAAACGGCGGCATACATCCAGTACCAGAATACCCAGGGCCGGGCCTGCTGCGGAGGCGTTTTGAATATATGTTCCAAGGATGCCTCTTTTTCTTTTTGTGCAAAAGCATTTATATTATTCAGGCAGACAAGCAATGCTATAATCAGTCTTAAAATCTTCATTCTTTTTCTTTATTTCACTCTTTTTGAGATCTTCAAAACTATGAGATTTTTCATTGCGCTGTCGCTGCATTGCCAATCACATGTTTTCAACATACTAATAATCAATCGTCACTTCGACCGCAGAGAGAAGTCTGCTGAATAGGAGGAGATTTCTCCCTACATCCCGATTGGTATCAGGATTTCGGTCGAAATGACGGTTCATTATATGTCATTGTTCATTGATTTTGTATTGCAAATTGCTAACTCAAAATGACGGTGGAAAGTAATCGTCATTTCTCCCCCTCAATATAAAACGAATAATGATAACTTCCTGCTTTAATCTGGTATTTATCAAGTGGCGCAGCTACCTCGCTCCAGCTATCATTGCCGCCCACACCCATTTGCTTCAGATCTATATTCAGCGTAATGTAAGCAGCAGGCACCAAATCGATGGTATGCCTGGCTTCGCTGATATTTTTTTCTGTATAAGGCCAGGCGCTCATGCTCAGGAGACTGTCTGCGATAATTTTAAGGCCACCGCCTGCTGCCGGCGCGCTCAGGCGCATCCAGCGTGCATCCGTACGGTTACCATTCTCCTGCGGTACTACATAGTTTTCCATAAACCTGTAGATATCCATATTGTAAATGCCAATATCCGCTCCATAATTTTTATCAATATAATTTTCCATAGGCCCCCGGCCATACCATGTGATGCCTGTGAACTTTTTATCTATACCCATTTGCATCCCAACCTTGGGTATATTGGGCAATGACGGGTCTGCGTCCAGGTTATAATCAATTTTTAGCCTTCCCTCTTTATCTACCGAATAAAATATCTCTGCTTTTGCGCTGTCGTTTATTAAGGTATAAACAGATAAGACCCCGTTTATCCCATTGCGTGTTTGAAGGGAAACGTTGTTTAATTCAGGCTCATTGGTATACCATTGTTTTAATACCCGTTGTGTTTTCCAGCCGCGTTTATCATTGTCGGTTTGGGGCCTGGTAAAGTGGGGTAACAATGGCGCATACACCTTTTCTTTACCATTAACCGTAAGCGATTCAAGCGCACCGCTCTGTTTACCGATCCTGATTACTACATTATTTACTGCTGCGACATACGCATTTCCCTGCTCCCTGAATGCAGCCGGAGTAAAATGGGATACTGGCTTTCGGAGTTCATTTAGTAAAAGCTGATTAGACGCTATACTGAATCCTGACGACGCCCATGCCGTGGCATTTTTAAGATTAAAGGATATGGTACAGGCATACTCTTTACCCCGCGACAGCCCGGGTATATACCGGCTGATATCCAGCAGGGCACTGTCGCCGGGACTTATGTTTACGGATGATAATTGCCGGGTGCTGATGACCGCACCATCCTGCAATACAGATAATACAGCAACATAGCTATCCGTATTTTTTTCCGGGCTCCTGTTGATGATCTTCAGGATCCGTTTATCATGGTCTGCCCATTCGCATTGCACCGGCTGAAAGATACGCTTACATTCATACATCACACCTTTAGGCGTATCGTCTGCATTCACAATGCCTTTGATAGTAAAATTGTCGAAATACTTTTCCCCGAAATCGCCGCCATAAGCATAGTAAGGTTTGCCGGATACGGAATCGTATTTTACCAAAGCCTGGTCTTTAAATTCCCAGATGCAGCCGCCGATCACGCGCGGCAGGCTGCGCCACTGATCCCAGAAATCTTTCAGGTTACCACCGCTATTGCCCATCGCATGCGCATATTCACAAAAGAATACCGGACGGTGATCGCCGTTTTGCTGATATACCAATAACGGCGCTGTATATAAAGCCGGGTACATCCGGCTGATCACATCCACGTAATACTGGTCTTTTGGATTCTGGATGCGATGAGCGTGATCGTTGGGCTTTGGATACCGCGGATCAGAGGGGTTTATATATCCCTCTTCACGTGGACTACCCACGGCAGGCTCGTAATGTAAAGGTCTTGTTATATCAAAATCTTTAATCCATCCTGCCATAGCTGCATGGTTAGGCCCACTGCCTGCTTCGTTACCCAGGCTCCATATAATAATGGATGGATGGTTCTTATCACGCAGAGCCATGCGGGTCACTCTTTCAAGATATGCGCCCGCCCATTGCGGGTCGTTATCCAGCTTACCGCCCAGGCCATGCGTTTCCAGGTTAGCTTCGTCAATTACCATGATGCCAAACTGATCACAGAGATCTAATAAGTAAGGGTCACTGGGATAATGGCTCAAACGGATACAATTAAAATTAAATTGTTTGATCGTTTTAATATCCTGTAAAATATCTGCTCTTGACAAGGCCTTTCCTTTTGTGGGATGATGATCGGGCCTGTTTACACCATACAGGTAAGTTTCCTTACCATTGATCAGGAGCTTGCTGTCTGACTTTCTGAATTCAATGCTCCTGAAACCCAGCCTGCAGCTTTTGGCTTCCAGCAGGTGGCCGGCACTGTCTTCGAGGCTTATTACCAGCGTATACAGGTTGGGATCTTCCGTGCTCCATTTTTTCGGGTCAGGAATAGTTGCTTCAAGCAGCCCGAATTTAACGCGATCCAGGCGGGGATATATTTCATTAATAATAGCTGCCGCTTTTATTTGCAGCGGTGCTTTTAATACCGGTTTATTATCTGCGTCAAACAATTGCGCTTTTACATTATAGCCCGGAACTTCGCCGCCGGTAAGGTTTTCAATACGCGGGCGGATGCTCAGGGTGGCCTCTTTATAATGCTTATCCAGTTTGGTCTGGTAAAAGAAATCAGCGATACGCAATTTCGGTTCTGCCATTAAATATACTTCGCGGTGAATGCCGCTCAGGCGCCACTGATCCTGGTCTTCCAGGAAACTGCCATCGCTCCAGCGGATCACCCACACGGATATAATATTTTCTCCTTCTGTTAAATAAGGCGTGATATTAAATTCTGCCGGAAGAAAGCTGTCTTCCGAGTAGCCTAAAAATTTCCCGTTGATCCATACTTTATAAGCCGAACTTACCCCACCGAAATGAAGCGTAATGTTCATTCCGTTCCAGCTTTTGGGAAGGGTAAAGGAGCGCTGGTAGCAGCCCACACCGTTATATTCTTTAGGAATATAAGGCGGATTTACCGGGCGGAAAGGATATACGGCGCTTTTGTAAATGGGTCTGTCATAGCCCTGCATTTCCCAGTTGGATGGTACCGGTATCTTTTTCCATCCTGAAACTTTATTTTTATAGAACTCTTGCGGTTCGGCGCCCGGTTTTAATGCAAAAGCAAAATCCCATGCTCCATTGAGCGACAAATACCGGCCGCTTTTTTCCCGGTCGCCGGTAATCGCTTCTTTGACACCCGCAAATGAATAGGCTGTAGCCCTCGACAGATCCCTGTTGATACCGCTTACTAATGGATCTTCGTATGGCTCGGTATTATAGATCGCCGGGGCATTGGGTATGGCAGCCGGTGTTTTGTCAACCAGTTGCGCCTGAATAGCGCTGCTGCACACCAATGTTAGTATACCCATTATAAAACGTTTCATATTTCTGTTAAAAACTGATCTTTAAATGTAAAACCCCATCCCGGCCGGTTGTGCGGAAGCGCATAACCATTTTCAATTACAAGCGGATGATCGATAAGCGCGTCGATCCAGTCAAACGATTCCGCACCTGCTCCATTTGATATGGTACATAATAACGGCACATCGTAATCTTTATAGTAATGCGGTAATACCGGGACATTATGCGCTAATGCCAAAGCAGCGCTGTTGCGCCAGGCTTCCACGCCACCTATCCGCAGGACATCAGGTTGCCAGATATCAATGGCATTTAACCTGATCAGTTCACGTAAGGGCAGCGTGGAATATTCCCGCTCACCCATGGCCAGCGAAATGCCGGCCTGTTTTTTTAAGGAACTATATCCTTCGAAATCTGTATGATCGATCGGCTCTTCAAACCAGTGAATATTTAACGCGCTGGCTGCGCGGGCCAACTGTAAAGCATCCGGAACTATCATGCTCTGGTTGGCATCCATCATAATGCTCATATCATTACCGATAGCTGCGCGTACTTTTGCAAGCCGCTCCCGGTCTTCCTTCCAGTCAGGTTTGCCCACTTTTATTTTTACAGCGTTGAACCCCCGTTTTTTATAACCGCTCACTTCATCGATCAATTCTGCTGTGGAGTAAGATAACCATCC
>JASGEW010000075.1:0-8940 GCA_047606125.1 Niabella sp.
CATGTATTGAGGCTCCATCCTTAAAGAAGCACAAACGACATGACTCATAGAAATACATACAGTAACCAATAGATTGGTAATTTCTCCCTGCCTGGGAACTAAAGAGCGATAAGGGATCTGGTAGGGAATATGCTTCATTCTTTCCGGTTCGGTGCGTTGCAATCCGCCTTCATATTTCAAGATGCCCCTTTCAGTGGCATAGCCTTGTACTTTATGCACATCGAGGCCATAGGAGCCCAGGCCGATAGGATCAGGTTTCTGAAGTTCAGAAATTACATCTTTTTGAATCATTACATAAGTCCCCAACATTCTGCGCGCCTCTCTTACATACAGTTCATAAGGCCAGTTATTGTTATCTGTAAATTCATCTTTTGCCAATCCCCATTTATTAAATTCATTTCGATATGCTTCCGGTAATCTTTCGTCGTTGGCAAGAAAATACACATAACCCATTACATAATTGATGTGATCTTTCCATATTTCCGCTCTTTTTTTATAGGAGCCATCGGGATAATCCCAGTTTCCTCCCACATAGTCTGCTGTATTCAGATCGATTTTATTATTGGGAATTTTTCCAATACCCGGAAACATTTTTCGGGCGGCGGAATCTGCTCCATATTTTTCAATTGCGGTTAAAGTGTTATCCAGCAATTCTTCATATCTGCGTGGCTGATAATTTTCAGGCCTGGGAAAGGCCACCCTGTTTTGCGGATCATTGGAAAGTATCAGTCTGAAATTATATGCCTGCGTTTTTTTATCGCCTGAACCCACCGGGCCGGGAGGATGCGGCTGCACGCCAAACAACAGTTTTCCATCTCTGGCGTAAGCTTTACGGGAGCCCGATCCCTCACGTACGCCTGCAGAATACTCATTGTACAAACTTTGAGCTTCACGGCCAAAAGTGTATGATACGCCGGAAAAGGCCATCAAATCTCCTTCATAGGTTGCATCAATAAAAACCTTTCCGCCAAAAACAGAGCCATCTTCCATTGTAATAGCTGTAATCTTATTTTGCTTCTTTATCACTCCTCCTTTTTCTTTAAGCCTTTTCTTATACAATACAGTAACATTGGCCTCTTTAATCATTTCGTTCAAAATTTTTTCCGCAACATGTGGTTCAGGAAACCAGCCAACCGAATCTCTTGTATAAACCTGATGGTTATAATACTTTCCTAAACGCTTATAAAACTCCAGGGGGTAACCACCAATTACTGATTTACGACCAATATCTGTAGCAGACAGGCCTCCGGTAACCATACCTCCAATATGAGTTTTAGGTTCTAATACAACTACGCTTAATCCTTCCCGTGCAGCCGAAATAGCCGCCATTACACCCGATGCTGTCCCGCCATACACTACTACATCATAGTTCCTCTTCCCGGATTGCGTACCGGATAAAGGGTATTTAAAAGAAACGATAGAGAGACTGAACAACAAAATGGCAATCATTTTTGCGGCTGTTTTACATAATTTCTTTTTCAAATACATAATCATTTATTTAGTTACAATATTTAAAAGCCTTAGTAATTAGGGTTTTGTTTAAAATTATCCTTATTGGTAGAGAGGTCGATCTCGGATTGAGGAATCGGGAAAAGATAATGTTTGGAAGGATCAAAGCTTGTGCTGGTATTTACAATATTCGTGTTCGATGGAGATCTGGTAAGCTCAAGGAAGTATTCAAACTTACCCGTTCTTGCTAAATCGAACCATCGTTGAAATTCAAAACAAAGTTCCCTTGCCCGCTCCATCAAAATTTCATCAATAGTAATATCAGCGGCAGTATAGTCATTAAACCCCGGAGTAGCTGATGCCGACACAGGATTACCGCTGTTGTCCACCCCTCTTGCCCGTTGTCTTACCAGGTTGATGGCGGTTAACCCTTCATCCGATATCGCACCATTTTTTTTGTAATCCGCTTCTGCAAACATTAACAGTACATCTGCAAAACGCAGCACTATAACATTGTTAGGGCAATTGGAATACAAATAAGCCGAGGTTTCTTTCCAGCTATTGCCCCACCTGTATTTGGTAACGCCACAACGCCCCAGTACGGTTTGGTTGTAGCTGTCAGGGCTGTAAGCAGAACCCCAGATGTAAGTGAGGCTTGCAGGTACATTATTCGTTACATTTACCAGCGAGTCGGACAGGTTCCAAACTCTTCTTTTATCATAATCGATGGCTTTAGGCCCTGCTTTATAATATTTATAAAACTTAGGAACATATACAAGGTTACATTGTCCTATCATAGCATTTGTATAATAGGCCGGATTGCCGTTTATGGTGCCGCTGGCAATCATACCATATTCCTTTGTCCATTGTGTACCGTAGGGCACTACAGAACTAAACTGCAGTTCCCAAATAGATTCCTGGTTGACATTTTTGTTTTCAATTTTAAACACATCGCCATATACAGGAAGTAGTGCAGCGCCGCTATTGTCTTTAACCTCTTTTAATACTTCCCACGACTTTGTATACAATTCATTGACACTTTCGGTTATGGTTTGATATCCTGGCACTTTGCCGGCTTCTTTTGCAGAGGCCATAGTAAGATACACTTTGCCTAAGAGGGTTTTTGCAGCCCATTGATTGGCGTGACCATCATTGGTTTTTGTGGCAGGCAGGACTCCGCTGGCGGAGGCAAACTCAAGATCTGACAGGATAAAATCATACACATCTTTTATGGACATCCTGGGCAATCCGTAATCAAACTCACCGGTAATTGGTTCGCTTATAATTGGAATTTCGCCAAATGCCTGAACCAGCCTGAAATACGCAAATGCTCTTACAAATCTGGCTTCCCCAATAATTACATTCCGATCTGCTTCAGTAAGTGAGGTCAGTTTTGAGGCGGCATCAATTAAAATATTTGCCCTGGAAGCAATTTGAAAATGCCTGATCCAATATTCGTAAATAGCGCCTTCACTCACCGAGAAACTATACCGGTCAAAATTAAAGCGAACTCCGGAAGTACCTTTAAACATGGCCTCATCTGTTCCCAATTCTGTCATGAACAACGGAGTATTAGTGTACACGCCAAACAAATCTTTGGCAGAAGAGTACATCCCTACAATACCCGCATCCAAAGTTACTTTATCCACAAAAAAATTATCTGCGGTGTATTGCGTTTGCGGATTTTCTTCCAAAAATTTACTGCAAGAGGAGAAAATAATTGTAAGTGCAATAAACGTATAGATCCGGATTTTTGTATGATTTGGTTTCATTTGATAAAATATTAAATCGTTAAAACTGGATTTTCAGGCCTGCAGAATAGAATTTCGATCTTGGATAAGAAGCATAATCGAGGGAGGGCATCAAATCTCCAAACCCGCCCTGTCTTGTGTTCACTTCCGGATCATAACCACTGTACCGGGTAGCTATCCAAAGGTTTTTTCCACTAACAAAAACAGAAAAGCCTTTGAATTTTGCACGCTTTACCCATGTACCGCTGAAATCGTAGGACAAAGTAATATCGCTCAATCGTATAAAGGAACCGTCTTCTATCCAATCCGAAAGCATCAATAACTCTTCGCTGCTTCCCGGCATCCGGTATACATTTCCGGGGTTACCGGCTTCTACCAATACCCCTGAAGCCATATCGTATAAAGAAGGCCGCCAGGCATCTGCTATCCCTTTTGTCATATTTCCGGTATTTCTCCCTGATTCCAGCGAAACACGATTGGCATTATAGATTTTGTTGCCATAACTGTATTGGATTACAGTATTTAAAGTAAAGCCACGATACCCAAATGAATTAGTAACGCCTCCCGTAAATTTAGGCTGACCCAATCCGAGAACGACCCGATCCTCTGTGTTGATAATACCATCTCCATTCTGGTCAATAAAGCGCCTGGTACCCGGCCTGATAGAGCTGATAGCTTGTCCATTAATTACGGTGAGTCCGGAGGCCAGTATTTCATCTCCTGATTGCCAGATGCCATCAGTTTGATACCCGAACCATTGCCCTACAGGTTCTCCATTACGTATAATTGCTGAGGTTCCAATACCAGAAACAACGCCGGGATCTAACCCCAGGTCGGCCCCTATTTCAATTGCTTTTGACCTGTTAAAGCCAATATTTGCGTCAATATTCCATGTTAGTTTTTTGTTTTTCAGGATGGCCGCATTTAAACTGGCTTCCACACCACTATTTTGTATTGATCCAAGATTAGTCCAGGCAGAACGATAGCCGCTATACCCGGGTGTTATTTTTTGTATCAATAAGTCTTCTGTGATTTTGTTGTACCACTCCAAAGTGAGATTCAGCGTATTGTTAAACAAGCCCAGGTCCAGTCCTGCATTTACCTGTGTGGTGGTTTCCCATTTTAATGAAGTGTTTTCCGGCCGTTCTACAACTACTCCATAATCAGGCGTTACGCCATCCATCGGCGAAAAATAGGTTCCAATAGTAGAGAGCGTAAGATAAGAAGGAATAGACGTATTACCACTTTGGCCTATGCTCCCCCTGATTTTAAGGTTACTCACAGATCCGGCCCTTCTCATAAAATCTTCATCGGATACACGCCAGGCCACGGCTGCCGAGGGGAAATAAGCCCATTTGTTGTTGCGGCTAAAGCGCGAAGATCCATCGGCTCTGAAAGTAGCCGTTGCCAGGTAACGACCTTTATACCCGTATTCTATGCGGCTTAAAAAAGATGCCATATTCCATTGAGTAATATTATAGGTTGGAATAATAGGCACTTTCCCATTTTGCAAACCATATACGCCTAACAGCTCTATATCATAGTCCTGATTTTCTGCAGTAATTAAATTCAGTTTGCTTTGTTCAAATATAGCTCCCGCCACGCCATTGAACGTGTGGTTCGTCCCAATGTGGCCTTTGTAATAAAGCAGATTCTCATTCATAAACCTATTCGTATTTCCTCTCGACAAATAAGCCCGTCCATTATACTTTGAACCTGCAGACGTAAATTTGGGATAATAAGCATCCGTATTCACGCTATTTGTTGTGAAATTTCCCGTTGTTTTAAATGTAAAATTTTTGCTAAGGTTCCATTCCAGCGCCATTCTGGCCACCCATTCTGCCACCGTTTTTTTGTTAGTTATATTCTTCGCTAAGGAATAAGGATTGGTTGTAATAAAGCCTTCCACATCAGCATTATCTTCTTCATCTGTAAAGGTGAGAGGTTGTACCGGAGGCTTAGCCAGCATGCTCGATATAATTGCATTAGAAGTTACTCCGCCATTTAGAGTGTTTACTAAAAACCCATTCGTTTCGCTTTTTGTGTACGCTATATTTGTGCTTATGTTTACCCCGGTAGCTAATTTCTGTTGAAAATTAAACCGCCCGTTGTATCTTTTATAGCTGCTAAATACAACTAAACCGCCCTGATCTAAATAACCTCCAAGAAACGAAAACTTAGTATCCTTTGAGCCGCCCGTCATATTAATCCTGTAATCCTGAATGGTACTGTTTTGAAACATCGCTTTCTGCCAGTCGGTATTAATACTATCCGGGCTGGCATAATTTTTCCAATCATGATATTGGGCGTCCGTAAGCACACCCCAAAATCCGCCTGGTGTGCCCAATGGAGTATCCCTATAATAGGTGTAGCCCGTTAGCGCTGTAGCCGGCTTATCAGGGTCTGTGGCATCAGCCGGTGTATAAACGTACGCCGAAGCCAAAAACCGGGCATGTGCATATTCGGGCGCATTGAGCAATGCAATCATGTGGCCAGGCCGCTGAAATGCTGTATTTGAATAAAGTTCCAGGCGTGTTTTGCCCATTTTACCGCTTTTTGTGGTAATAAGAACGACTCCATTTGCCCCGCGTGCGCCATACATTGCTGTACCGGATGCGTCTTTCAGAATTTCCACCGATGCGATGTCTCCGGGGTTAAGGTTATTCATATCGTCCTGGAACACACCGTCTACCACAAATAAGGGAGAAGTACCTCCGCTAATAGAGCTGGCGCCTCTAATACGTATCGTATTCTCTGCGCCGGGAGTTCCGTCATTTTGAGTTATCTGAACACCCGCGGCTTTTCCTTTCAGGGCATCAGCCAGTGAAAGCAGCGTTCTGTCCGACAGTGCTTCGGACGACACGGAGGCAACCGATCCGGTAAGATCCTTTTTACGGACCGTATTGTATCCAATTACAACAACATCCTCCAAATTGTTCTTTTCCGCCCTGAGGCGGACAAGCAGGCTGTTTTTTTCATTATCCAGAACAAAATAATTGATTAAAGAATCCGGTTCGTAACCCACATGCCCAAAATAAACATTATACCGTTGTTTTACATTTAACTGCTGCAACAGGAAGCTACCCTGTGCATCGGCCGTAATACTTTTTTTTTCTTTTGTGGACACATTTTCAATAGTGATTGTTGTACCCGGCAGCATTTCTCCTGATTCTGAAAGTACTTTTCCGGATACTGTTACAGACTGGGCAAGGATCAAATGGCCGGAGCAACTTAAAAATACAAGTAGCAGCGCCCGTGAGGCAAATCGTCTCATACATTTTTTTTTCAAATTATAGTTATAGTTTAACGCAATCCCCGCGGCAACAGAAGGCCGCTGAAACGTTTTTGCAAAAGCGCAACTGAGGCGCTTTCATTTTTTATTTCAGAAAAAGCGAATCGTTCCTTTTTTCATATCTCAAATTATTTAGCTCGCAAATCGATTTTATAATAACATCCAACGAATCTTTGTAAAAAATAGTACCCGTTATATTGTAATTCATAATGCCCGGATCTTCCGCTACTATTTTTATATGATACCTGTCTTCCAGCTTGGCAAAAACATTAGCTAATGTTGTATTTGAAAACCGCATGCCCTGTGTAGACACTATAATATTATTAAGATCCCCGTCTGCAGGAACCTGGTAGCTGTTTTTATCAGCCGGCTTATGTATAACTGTAGTATCATTTACAACTTCTACTTTCCCGGTTGTTTTATCAATTGCGCAGGTTTGCCCCGGATTCAGGTAAACCGGCTTCATTACAAACTGGCTGTCGCTTGAATAAATCATGATTTTTCCTTCTGTAAGGGCAATGCTTAAAGCATTGATCACTTTAAAATTTCTCACCCAAAATCCGGTTCCCAAAGCCCTGATCGCAATACCGTTTGATAAAACTACAAACGGCCTTTTGCTATCATGAAATACTTTAAAATAAGCATCTCCGGCAGCCAACGTGATCGATCTGACTTCTTTGAAATCATTTTTGTAAACGACCTCGCCGTCAGGTTTCAGCACTACCTCAGAACCATCCGGCAACAGATACCTTTGGTCCTGGTGAGTACTATTTTGTATGTGAATATCTGGAACAGCAATCGCCTGAGCCACTTCGTCCTTCTTACCATATCTTATATACCGCCATCCTCCAAAAACCAATATCAGTATGGCGGCGGCAATGGCAATTTTTTTTATGTATAACTCAATAATTCTTGTTTTTTTAAAGATAATACCATTCAATACCCGCCTTTTTTCGCTATCCGGAACTTCGATAATTTCACTTTCACTTAAATCTTCACTAAACACAATTTCATCTAACGCATCAATATTATTTTCCAGGTATTGAGAGGCCTCTTCAGCTTCCATGTAATCACACTTATTAGACAAGAACTTTTCAACCAATTTTGTATGCTCGCTACCTGCCATTTAATATTATTGTACGATTGAAAAAGGGAAACTACCTATCCGAGAAAAAATATTTTTTAAGATATTACGGCAAGGATCGCATAGAGGGCAAGTATTTTTCTTAGCTGTTGTAAAGCTTTAAGTACGTGGTTGTCTACGGTTTTAACAGATATATTTAGCTGTTCTGCGATTTCTTTATGAGAAAACCCATCAATATAGGCCAGTCTGAACACTTTTTTTCTCATGGGAGGAATCTGATCTATCGCAGCGCGAAGCGTATCAGTGAGCTCAAGTGTATTCAGGTTCGATTCATCCAGCGCATACTCCTTCATTTCTTTAATCAATCGCCTTTGATATGCCTCTTTCCTCAACCAATCAATTAAAACCTGTTTTGCTTTCCGGTTCAATTGCAACTCAACCGGTAAATCAAAAGTGTAAGAATCCCGGTATTCCCAGAATTTTATAAATGTTATTTGTGCCAGATCTTGTGAAATTGCGGTGCTACTCGTTTTCCTAAAAAATCCAGTATATATTTTGTCATAAAATTGTTCGAAAACAATTTTAAAATATTCTTCATCAAAAACGCTCATTATATAAAAGATTGTTTAATGAATATCCGGGCAGTTTTAGAGCTGGTATTGAATAACCGGGAACCATTGATTTCAAAGAAATCACTTTTTATGCATTATTCAAAAAGAATTTTAGTATAGAATATAATATATAGTAGCTGTATACCTGATCTGTATGAACAGCCCAATACAAACAAATGGGCTCGTTTTTGTTAACCGCTTTCGCAAAAAATACTAAGAGCCTCATTAACGAAGTATTTTTTTTTGAGGAAATATTTATCCTGAAAGGCAATCCGGGATTGAGAATGCCGGCGTTTACGATATCGCACCTGATTCCTTATTCAATTTACGTTTTTTCATAGTAAGGCCTAACAAAAACAATCCATCTTCTGCCTCTATGCGTCGGTATATCTATATCCACAAAAAAGCCCTTCAGGTAAATCTGAAGGGCTAAATAAGCCTTGCAGCTACCCGCCTGGGCGGGCAGGCCTACTCTCTGCGCCGCGGCGCATGCAGTATTATTCGTCTGCCGTGACGGAACTTGTCCACCGCGGCGGATTAACTTCTCTGTTCGGGGATGGAAACAGCTGGATTAAATAAAGTTTTATAGCAAGTATATATACACAAAAAGAGCCTCACATTACTGTGAGGCTCTTCAATAAGCATGGCAGCTACCTACTCTCCCGCATTGTGGTGCAGTACCATCGGCCTTAAGGGGCTTAACTTCTCTGTTCGGTATGGGAAGAGGTGAACACCCTTGGTATAACCACCATA
>JASGEW010000076.1:0-5112 GCA_047606125.1 Niabella sp.
ATAGGGGGAGGTATAGGTCTGATGAAGCAAGGGGTAAGTGTTGATATAGGTTATTTTGGATCAGGGATGGTTCGACGAGGATATATTACTTTTGGCGCACCGTATAATGGTATGGCTCAAACAAACCCTTTACGAAATATTACAGATTTTAAGCATCTCTATTTTTTAGAAAATGCCCATAAATCAACTATTTCAACAAACTTAATTACAATATTTCAAAGAACAGAAATCTAATTAATTGAATATGTTCAATTTATAACGCAACGCTAATGTAAATTTGGATTGAAGATGATTGCTTTTTCCCTGGTGTTTATAACAATATTATTATTGATCCTTTCGTCCATCACTTCCAAAGACAGCGGCCTGGTGATTGCGATAGCAACAACTATTATGCTGGGCGCTATAATACCCTGGAGGGCATCGAAGCGATGATGGTGGCTTTAAATTTTCGGGGTCAGGAATTTTATAACAACCCGTATTTTGCTGCCAACTTAATGAGGCCGGCAGTGTTATTTGCGCCAATCTTACTGATCAGGCTTTTGCGATGGGTGTTTACGGTGGGGATGCTGATAAAAAGCTGTTCCGCTATTGCTGCATTCGTAAGGCCATCGGCAATCAGTTGCAGCACTTCTTTTTCCCGCCGGCTTATGACGGGCATGCCTGTATCGGCTTTTTTTAAAGAAGCTGCGGCTTCTATACTGAAATAAGTTCTGCCCCTGAGTATGGTGTTGATGGCCTCCATCAGTTCTGCCTTATCTGCATTTTTTAATACATAGCCAGATGCGCCATTATCCGTCATATTACGTATAACTGCATGTTGATTAAAAGTGCTTAAGCCCAATACAAATACCGAAGGGTATTGTTGCCTTACTTCTTTGCACAGGTCTATGCCGCTCCTGTCCGGCAGGCTGATGTCCATCAATATAATATCCGGCTGTTGTTGTTTCAGAAAGCTAAGGCATGATGCGGCATTAGTGGCATGGCCCATCCATTCGATATCCCTTTCATTTTGCAGTAAAGAGCGGATACCCTCAATCACCATATAATGATCATCTACGATGAACAGCTTTGTTTTCATATCATTTTTTCTTAGCACGAGCGTTATTAAAGACCTATTTCAACCAGTACAGAAGTGCCTTTGCCCGGGGCTGTGTTTACATCTAACCTTCCCTTTAAGAAAGCTACCCTGTTTTCAATATTACTCCATCCCATTCCCTGTACATGACCAAGGGTGGCAATATCAAAACCTTTGCCATCGTCTTCCACTGTAACGGCCAGCAGTTTGTCCTGCTCCTGTAAGTGCACCTGTACCAATACATTTTTGGCATTTGCATGTTTAATCGCATTATTCATCAGTTCCTGCACAATGCGGTAAACAGTAACGGCAATGGTTTGTTCTATTTCTGCTTTGTTTATACCTAAAGGCTGGTAGCTAACACGGAGCACGCCGCTCCGGTCAATTTCATTGCAAAACTCTTCTAAGGCAGTGTTGAGCCCGTATCGTACCAGTATTTCCGGCATCATATTGTGGGCAACCCGGCGCATTTCTTTAATGGAGCTGTC
Organism: Niabella sp.; assembly: GCA_047606125.1. Lineage (GTDB taxonomy): Bacteria > Bacteroidota > Bacteroidia > Chitinophagales > Chitinophagaceae > Niabella. The sequence goes on from JASGEW010000076.1 coordinate 1,564, forward strand.
CAGCATGTCCATGCTGCGCTCAAACGCCAGCGCGTTGTCCGGCGTCATAATTAAATTTTCTTTCATATTGCTTAGTGAATATTTTATACCGCTCAGCATGCCGCCTAATCCGTCGTGCAGGTCTTTGGCCAGGCGGGAGCGTTCCTGTTCTTCGCCTTTCAACACCGCCTCCGTAGCGGTGAGTTGTTTCTCGGTTTCAAGCTCGTCAATTTTTGCCTGTTGTAGTTTTTGGCGGCTTTTGTAGTTGCGGTAACTTAACAGGGAAATCAGCAGCAAAGCAAGGGCGCCGGCGATTAAAAAATAATTGAGAATATTTTTTTGGCGAAGTTGAGATTGCTGAAGTTTTATTTGAGCTTCCTTTTTCTCGGTTTCATATTTTGTTTCCAAATCCCGGGCATGCAAATTCAACTCATTAAGATTTCTTATACTGACTACAGAGTCCTGCTTATAAATATAAAATTCTGCTTCTTTGATCTTACCCTGTAAGTAGTAACAGGTAGCGTATGTTTTATAAAGGTTCTCTAAAGAAATGAAATTGTTTTCAGCAGTAGCTATCTTAATGGCGCTGTCCAATTCTGTAGCTGCCTGGGTATATTTCTTTTCGCCGATCATGCTTAAAGCAAATACAACTTTTGCCTCAGTGGAAAGCTGTTTATCCGGGTAATCTTTGATAAACTGCCTTAATTCATCAGCATATTTTTTTACATCGCTTGAATTACCATTTCTGAAATTGTTATAGCACAAGTTGATAAGCGCGTAATTAATATATACAATCTGTTGCTCTTGCTTGGCCAGCTCAAGCTGCTGTATGTTTATTGCCACGGCGCTATCCAACTTGTTTAACTGAGAATAGAATACAGATAAGTTATTTAACCCGTTCATTATTGAAGCAACATCATTGAATTTTTTACCGTACTCAATTCCTTTTTTTGCATAACTAACGGCTTTATCAAACTGTCTTAATTGACCATACGTTTCGGATGCAGTAATATTGTAACTGGAGAAAGTACTGCTGTCTTTAGCCTGTTCTGCCATATCAATACATTTTAGCATATATTCAATGGCAATTTTTGGACGGTTAAAATGGTTGTGAATGCCTGCGATGTTATTGTAGCTTCTTGCCAGCAATACCAGGTCTTTTTGTTTTTCGGCAATGTCTTTGGCTTTTAAAGCATATTCTATTGCTTTGGTATAATCATTATTAAAGTAATAATAGATTGAAAATTTGTTGTTAATAGTGTAATCAAATTTGTCCGTCTTTAACTTGTGTGCAAGAGTATTCGCCTCATTCAGATAATAAAAGGAACTATCAAAATTACTATTGGAATATATTTTTTGAACAGCCAGGAGCAAGCGGATTTTTGCAGTATCTTCTTTCGCAGAAGGCAATAACCGAAACAAGCTGTCTTTATTCAATGTCTGCGCATTACTGCATAAGCTGATACACAATAGACATACAAATGATAGGAGTGTCCGTTTTTTCATCAATTGCAAATTAAGCATAGTCGTTATGGTTTTTTCTCATCCTTTTTAATGATTTTTTGGTAGCCGCAGATTTTTTTGCCGCAGATGCACAGATAATATTACATAGTAGTATGACTGGGTTTGAAAGGGTCATTGCAATAGAATGTTTCTTAAAAATGTATCCGTGTATCTGTGGCAAAATTTATAAACCTCATCTGTGCATCTATGGTTGTATCCATAAAAATCATCTTTTTGGAGGATTGACTTGTACGACACACCCCTATATTTTTACTCCATCAATTTAAAAAATTATCGGCATTAATATCCGAAATCAAAGAGAAATATTTTCACAAACATTAATAAACTTTAAAAATCATCTTTTTTAACGATTGTTCACCCCTCGGCACAAAGTTACTTTTACACCCGAACTGTAAAAACCGTAAAAAGAAAATGAAACACACATTTAATTTCTTCGCCAAACATTTAACTATAAAACACCAAAGACTGTATAAAGCAATGAAACGTATTTTTATACTGTTTTTTCTTTCTTTGCCGGTACACTCATTGCAAGCACAGGCTATTAACGACAGCCTGTTGCTTTACTTGCCTTTCAACGGCAATGCTAATGATGCAAGCGGCCAGGGAAATAATGGTATTGTGCATAATGCAACGCTTACTGCAGACAGACTTGGCAATACTAATACCGCTTACAGTTTTAATGGCAGCGATTCTTATATTGAAATAGCGCCAAGCGCCTCTCTATCCAAAATATATACGTCCGGCGAAGTAACCATAGCCGCCTGGATCAATATCCGTAATTGGTATAACAACTGGAATGTGTTTGCTGTTTTCGAACAATATGATCCTTCTACCGACTGGGGCTCTGTGCTTTTGGAAGCCAATTGGGCCTCCGGGGGTATTCTGTTCGAGTCGGGTTATAATACCAACTACATCGGTTGCAATTATAACTGGAATTTCAACGAGTGGCATCATCTTGCTGTAACTTTCAGCAAGCTCACAGACACTACAAAATTTTATGTAGACGGCACCCTGATCGATTCTAAAGAATACCACGAAGGTTTTAGCCAGGATACCGTAAATGTATATGCTATCGGGCGCAGCCTAAGCGGTCCCGATGAATACAGCGATGGCATGATAGATGAAGTGCGCATTTATAATCGGGCTTTAAATGGCCCTGAATTACTGGCATTGTCCCTCACCGATAACCCCGCAATGCCTGTAACTTTTGGAAATATTACTGCCACAATAAAAAACAAGAAACTACAGGTAGATTTCACCTGCCTTACAGAAAAAAATAACGACCGATTTATCATTGAAGCTTCTACAGATGGCGAAAAATTTAAAGAAATTGGAATACTGAAATCCAATACCGGCGATTCAGACATACCGGTACAATACAGCTTCAGCCTTAATATTGGTAGTTTGGGCATCTTTGGTTTTGGACTGCTGGCAATATTATTATTGCCAATGTATAAAAGATCCCGGTACATACTTGCATTGATAATCTCTCTAAGTATCGTTCTGTTTATTTCCTGCACTAAAACTCCGGGTGAAGTACCGCTTGTCAATTCAGATAAAATTTATATACGGATAGCGCAGGTGGATAAAGACGGCACAAAAACATACAGTAAAACAATACAGGCAATAATAAATTAACGCCGCGCCAATCAAAAAAAATACACAATAAATAAAATAATATGAAAACAGCAATTTTAGTATGCCTCTTCTCTACCGGCTTTATACATGCCGATGCGCAGATTTTAAGCAAAATCAAAACCCAGGTAGACCATACCGTGAGTTTAGCAAAAACCACGGCAGCCAATAAAGTAGATGAACGCACCACGCAGGCGGCTTCTCAAAAAACAGATAAGCTGATGGACAAAGCGCTGTCGGCAAAGATCAGCTTCAAAAAGAAAAAGAAGCAGGCCGGAGAACCGGCAACCGACTCTGCAACCACTGCGCCGGTAGCTATTGATACTACAGCACTAAGGGAAAATTAAATCACACTCCGCTAAATCATTTCAATAATGAAACCGATACTATTTTTTCCCTTTTTCCTGATTG
>JASGEW010000077.1:0-11481 GCA_047606125.1 Niabella sp.
TGATCGGTGTTAAGCTGACTGGTAAATTAAGCGGCTGGACCGCCCCTAAAGATATTATCCTTAAAGTTGCCGGCATCTTAACCGTAAAAGGCGGTACCGGCTGTATTGTTGAATATTTTGGAGAAGGTGCTACATCCTTAAGCTGTACCGGAAAAGGTACCATCTGTAATATGGGTGCTGAGATAGGGGCCACTACTTCTACTTTTGGTTATGATGATAGCATGAGCCGTTACCTGAAAGCTACCGGGCGTGAAGAAATTGCTGCTTTAGCCGATGACCTGGCCCGGCACCTTACCGCCGATCCTGAAGTGTATGCCGATCCTGAAAAATATTTTGACCAGCTGATAGAGATCAACCTGGATGAACTGGAGCCTCATTTGAACGGACCTTTTACTCCCGACCTGGCAACACCTATCTCTAAAATGAAAGAAGCTGCTGCAGCTAATGAATGGCCCACAAAAGTGGAAGTAGGGTTGATAGGCAGCTGTACAAACTCTTCCTACGAAGATATCAGCCGCGCGGTTTCTTTGGCTAAACAGGTAAGTGAAAAAGGATTAAAAACCAAAGCCGAATTTACCATTACCCCGGGTTCTGAGCAGGTGCGTTATACTATTGACCGGGATGGCTTCCTGGATACCTTTGATAAAATCGGTGCTACGGTGTTTGCAAATGCCTGCGGCCCCTGCATCGGCATGTGGAACAGGGTAGGTGCTGAAAAGAAAGAAAAGAACACGATCGTGCACTCTTTCAACAGGAACTTTGCCAAGCGTGCCGATGGTAATCCTAACACGTATGCATTTGTGGCATCGCCGGAGCTGGTAACAGCATTGGCAATTGCCGGCGACCTGACCTTTAATCCGCTTACAGATACTTTAATAAACGAAAAAGGGGAGACGGTAAAATTAGATCCTCCAACCGGGGAAGAATTACCGGCAAAAGGTTTTGCTGTGGATGATCCGGGTTACCAGGCTCCCGCCGAAGAGGGCAGCGGTGTACAGGTGATCGTAGACCCGGCCAGCAAACGCCTGCAATTGTTAGAGCCGTTCGCTCCCTGGGAAGGTACCGATCTTAAAGGGCTGAAGCTGTTGATCAAAGCAAAAGGAAAATGTACTACCGACCACATTTCTATGGCAGGCCCCTGGCTGAAATTCCGTGGCCATCTGGATAACATTTCTAACAATATGTTGATAGGTGCTGTTAACTTCTTTAACGATAAGACCGACAATATTAAAAACCAGTTAACAGGAGCGTATGGCCCGGTACCGGCTACCCAGCGCGCTTATAAAGCGGCTGGTATAGGCAGTATCGTTGTAGGCGATGAAAACTATGGCGAAGGCAGCAGCCGCGAGCATGCCGCTATGGAGCCAAGGCATTTGGGCGTACGCGCGGTATTGGTAAAATCCTTTGCCCGTATCCACGAAACCAACCTGAAGAAACAGGGAATGCTGGCGCTTACCTTTGCCAATAAGGACGATTATGAAAAAATACAGGAAGACGATACGATAGATATCAACGGCCTTACAGAGTTTGCCCCGGGTAAGCCTTTAACCCTGGTATTGCATCATGCTGACGGACCTTCGGAAGATGTGCTGGCCAATCATACTTACAACGATCAGCAGATAGAATGGTTTAAGGCTGGCGGCGCGTTGAATATTATCAGGCAGCAATTTGCTTCCAACAATTAAGATGTATTGTATTAACAGGTATTGTATACAGATTTTGTTTTTAATTTAAAAGTAAAAGAAGCTGTTTTCAAAAAAACAGCTTCTTACCGTATTAGCTTTTTATGAATTGTATATAGAGGCTATTATATAAGCAGGAGTCTCTCTTATAAAACACCATACACTTCTAACTCGGCAATGGCAAGCGGCAATGTGCCTGTTGAAAGCTGCACCCTTACATAACGTCCTGGTTTCTCAATGGATATTGTTGTAGGACTTCCGGCCTGATCTGCCTGGAAAAAAGCTGAAACGCCCTCCTGCGCCAGTGTTCCGGCTACAGTTTCACTTTCAAAAGGAGTTTCGGAAATAAATATATAATAGTTGCTCAATCTTACCCCACAGCAGTCGGTACGGTTGTATATGTTTATTTCTTTTATTCTGGACGCCACTCCCCCCAAATCTACCTGCCACCATTGTTCTGCAAGACCTTCTGCGGTATGGCTTACAGAGCCTGCAGAATAAGACCCGTTTACGTTGCCGTCCACAGCCAGGGAGCTTACTGCAGATGCATTGGTTGAAGATTGCTCCGTGCTTTTGCCCAGGGCTATGTTAGGCAATTCTCCTGTTATAACAAAATACTGAACAGAAATGCTTTCATCTAAGATAATATTATCTCCTGATACGCTTTTTATCTTCAGGGGTAATAGGTAACTTACATCTTCTTCCAGCAGGGAGCCATTAATCAGCAACTGTAATGTATCTGTAGCTTGTTCGCCTTTAGCAATGGTCACATTTTCCGTTGAAAACGAAAAACTGCCATCAGGCATGGATTGATAGCTGGTGCTGTTTTCCTGATTATACGTACTGACCAAATCTTCATCCATACCTACAGTAGCGGAAACATCTGCATTGGCTGCGCGGTATAAAGATATTCCGAAGTCAACGGTTGTTGGTTCAGAAGCCAGGAGCGCGCTTACCTCATTAATATTCTGCCCGGAGGTTACTGGTGTGATAAAGATGCCGTCAGATGGAGTTGCGGCAAAATTCTCATCCTTTTTTTTGCAGCCGTGGATAACCAGTGATATCAATATAACTGCCAGGGCGCTTATATATAAAATATTCTTTTTCATTTGTTTTTAGATTTACTTGAACATTCATTACCAGCCGGGATTTTGAACTAATTTAGTGCTTATCTGAATTTCATCCAGCGGTATGGGATACAAATACATTGCCCTGGTAAATGTGCGCGTTTCATAAGAAGTTCTTTGGAAAAAGTCACTTTCTACTGAAGCATTCATATTCATACCATAGAAGGCGCCACCCTGGCCACCTTCTCCAGGTTCATTTTCGGCTATCATCCATCTGCGAACATCAAAGTAGCGCTGTCCCTCTGTAGCTAATTCTACACGCATTTCATGACGTATGGCCTCTCTTTGAGCCTCCTGGTCGCCTATAATTTCGGGTTTTATATCGGCCAGCTTGGGGATGCCTGCGCGTTCGCGTACTTTATCTACATACTCAATAATTCTTGTATCCGAAGGAGTTGTTTCGTTCAATGCTTCGGCATATAGCAGATAAAACTCCGCCAGCCTGAAAATAATGGAACAGCGGTATTCGCTTTTTGCATAGGATCCGGTATTAAGTATGGAACGGCTGGCCCTTTTATACATCAGGTATCCAGACCAGGGATGATCCTCGGCAGAGTTATCATTGCCATTACCTTGGTTGAATTTAATAACTGTGTTAATAATATGCCATTTCCTTCCATGGTAAAATACGGTTTGATAAAAACGAGGCTCTCTTTTTACCCACATCCGGAAAGTTCCGGCTTCTGTGCGCCCGGTAGTATCCTCTCCGGTTGCGGAAAAGCCGGTTTCGCTATATAATGGCGATTCTTCAATGCTTAAGCCATCATTCATAAAAAAGTCATCTACCAGTTCCTGCGTTACGGCTACGCAGGCAAATCCGCTATATACAGATCGGGGGGTGCAGCGCCTGTCTAAGCTTTCGCCCGAGCTTAAAGATCCCCAGCCGTTGTTAGGGTTGGCCCAGATGATTTCCTTGTTGTAATCGAAGAACAGGTTATACAAAGAATTATCGGCGTCAATAGAGCCGTCTGTATTATATTCTTTGTACAGCTCATAATTTCCTGCATTGGCAAAGTCTATAAACTCTTGCAGGGCTTCCACGGCCTTTGTCCATTTAGTAGCGTCCGCGGCCGGGAATAGTTTTTTACCGTCTTCAGGATTTTGTATACTCAACGCTTCCGTAAATCCTCCGTTCAGCAAAGGGCTGGCAGCATATACCCATAAGCGCGCCCGTACCGCCAAAGCAACGCCCTGGGTTGGTAACGACAAATAATTCTCGTCCGTTTCAACAGGATCCAGGTCAGGAATCACTGCTGTTAATTCCGTATCGATAAAATCTACTACTTCATCTACGCTGTTCCTGGAAAAGTCAAGGTCCGCCGCACTAGGATCAACGGCTTCATCCATAATAGGAATAGGGCCGTATTGTTCAAAAAGAAGGTAATGATAGTAGGCTCTTAAAAATCTGGCCTGTGCTTTTAATTTTGTTAATTCGGCTTCATCAATATAATCGGCTGATCCTGATTGCGGAATTACACGCCCTTTTTCCAAGAAAAGATTGGCCTGGCGAATGAGCTGATAAAGTGTTTCCCACCTGTGAAATGTTGCGGTGCCAGAGTTATATCCGTTGGAAGTAAGAGTTCTCAACGTGCCCTGAGCCATTTTTAATTCATCTGTCATACCAGCCCATGGATTTTCAAGCCCGGTAACATTTATGATCATATCGGTAGACATGGGGATGCCGGTAAAAATATTCCGGTGAAACTGCCTTGCATAGGTGGCATTTCCAAAAATATCATCCTCGCTCAACTCTTCGGCTAATTCGCTGGAAACATCCAGGAATTTTTTGTTACAGGAAACGGAGCCGAACGCTAATATAAGGCACACTAACAGTATCTTAAACGTATTGTTTATAGAAAAGTATTTCATGTGTTTGTTTTTATTTATTAATTGTCAGATGGAACGCCCGATATTTATTCTCCTATTTGTCAAAATTTTACATGAGGCGTTTCATCACTAAATATATTTTAAAGGGTTAATTCTAATCCGATAGTCCAGATGCTTGGTATAGGATAGTTCATGCCCGCATTTTCATTTCCTGTTTCCGGGTCCCACATTTTTATTTTATCCCACACAGTTACATTTTGCCCCATTACATATAAGCGCGCCGCAGAAACCCCTATTTTGTTAAGTAACTGTTCTTTGAACTGGTAGCCTGCTTCAACGTTTTTCAGCCTTACAAAGCCGGCATCCCGTAACCACCAGGTGCTGGCTGTTTCGTTATGCGAATAGGCGCCGGTACGAAGGCGGGGAAACAGTACATTCTGCGAAGGATTTTCTTCCGTCCAGCGGTTCAGCGCTTCTTTTCTTACAGAGCTTTCGTCTATACCGTAATTGAATGGAAAGAATCCCTGGGTAAAGTCGGCGCCTAATACCGTAGAAACTTTACCTGCTCCCTGGAAAAACGCGCTTACATAAACCCCTTTGTAATCAACATTAAACCCGGCGCCCCAAATTAGTTCGGGAACCGATGGGTTGCCTTCGTAACGGGTTTGGTCATACTGGTTAATAACCCCATCGCCGTTAAGATCTTTATACATGATATCGCCCGGCCTTAATACTGAACTCAGAGATGAGGTGGCCAGACCAGACTTAAGCTCGTAGCTTTTTGAGCCGTCGCTGTTTGCCGTAATATTAAAATCATCATTTGTATATAATCGATCCGCTACGTATAAATTATACATATTTAATCGGTTGCCTGTAACATTCATCCAGGGATATACCTGGGGTATTTCATCGTACTCTAATATTTTATTACGTGCATAAGTGAAATTTCCTCTCAGGCTGACTTTTAAATCGGAGCCAAAATTTTGCCTGATATTTAAACTTGCGTCAATTCCTTTATTGGAAACCTTGCCAAAGTTTTGCCAGGGTGCCTGCCTGAGGCCGGCAACATCCGATACTGTATTACGTTGCAGCAGGATATTGCTCCTGAAATTATCGAAATAGTCCGCAGTCAGGTCTATTTTCCCATTAAACAGGGAAATGTCAATACCATAGTTGCGTTTATCTTCAATTTCCCACTCCAGGTCCGGAGCGGCAAAACGGCCCTCAATAACGCCATTAATACTATTTAAGGTTCCGCTGCCGCCTATTCCTATAGGATAACCATAAGATGAAGATGATGAATAAGACGAGCGGTATAAGAACCTGTCTCCTCCGGTATCGTCATTACCGGTTCTGCCCACAGATACCCTGAATTTTAAACTGTTAATAACCGCTTTCAACCCTTCGGGGTAAAAATGTTCATTACTGGCGATCCAGGCTACACCTATGGCGGGGAAAAACCCAAACCTGTGTCCCGGAGCAAAGGTCTCACTACCTGTAAAACCAAAGTTTGCTTCCACTGAATAGCGGTTGTCGTACATATAGGTACCCCTTCCTACATAGCCCTGCTTTTTATAGGCCAATGCTTCATTGTGGTCCTGCTCAGATTTTTGATAATAAAGCAGTAGTCCGCCTACATTGTGCTTGTTCGTAAACCGGCGGCTGTAGTTTAAGGAAGTTTCTATATAAATACGCTTATCTCCGGAATTGCTTTCCGAAGGTTCACCCATTTTTACCTCACTAATTAACAGGCTTTTTATCAGGTTCCCTTCTATATCCCGGCCGGTAACAGTGTACTGTTCGGGTGTTTTGGTTCTGCTGGAATAGTAAATGGCATTTCCATCATAACTTGCAGATCCTTTGACCATCAATCCTTCTGTAAGAAAGTTCAGCTTTTGTTCGAGGTCTACCCGGGACTGGATATAATTACGCCACTCTTTTGAATAGCCGGATTCCATCAGCAGGTTATAAGGATTTACACGCTGACTGCTATAACGCGGGTGCCCGGCATTAGAACCATCGGAATAAATCATGGGAAAAAGGTGTGGGGGTGTTTGTGTCATATACTGAAACAATGCCTCTGTTCCCACACCCGGGTAATGGGTTTCCAGGTATTGCCCGCTCAGGTCAATGCGCAATAGTGTAGTTGACGTAACATCCAGATCGATATTACTTCTCAGGTTATATCTTTTTAACCCAATGTTATTGTTATAATCAGCTAAGGGGTTGCTTTTGAAAATACCACTTTCTCCAAAATACGCTCCCGATACAAAGAACCGCGCTCTTTCGCTGCCGCCTCTGAAGTTCAATGTATGCCTTGTGTTATAGGTAGTTTTACGCAGCAGGTCTAACCAGTTCACACTAGGGTAAAGGTCCTGATCCTGTCCTGCGGCATAATAAGGTATAATATCCTCGTATATAGGCGTACTGCCCTCATTTTTCAAAGCCTCGTCATAAAGCGTCAGGTAATCCACCGATCCTAAAAATTCGGGAAGCCTGGTGGGGTGCAGGTTACTGTATTCTCCCCGGTAAGAAATCTTTGTTTTCTGAACCATGCCTCTTTTAGAAGTAATGAGTATAACCCCGTTCGCTCCTTCAGCGCCATATACAGCGGTTGCTGCCGCATCTTTAAGTAAAGTGAATGTTTCTATTTCATCCGGCTCAATATCATCCATACTGCGCGGAACGCCATCAACTAATACCAAAGGACTGGTACCGCCTGCAAAAGAGCTGGTACCGCGTATCCAGAACTCTGAGTTATCATATCCCGGTTCCCCGGAACGTTGTACCGCAATCAGGCCCGCAACCTGGCCTGCAAGATTGTTGCTGAGGCTTCTTGTGGGCATACGCAGTTGTTCTCCCTGTACTGTGGTAACAGCACTTACCACGCTTTGTTTCTTTTGTTGCCCAAAGCCAACCACTACTACTTCATTCATCTTTTGTGATTCTATGTCTGGTTCCATTTGTATCACAATGTCTTTCTCGGTGCCGGCTGTAATAACAAGCGGCTTGTAACCAACATACGTGATCATCAGAGAATCCCGGGCCGACTCTACCTCAATAATGAATTTCCCCTGGCTGTTGGTAGAAGTGGTTTTGGATGTACCTATTACGGTTATAGAAGCGCCTATAACAGGTTCTTTCTTTTCGTTTAGTACCGTTCCGTTCAATACCCATGAGGGGGGATAAGCCACTCTTTCGCCTCTTTCTATAATTGTAATAAGGCGGGCTGCTGTTTTCCGGTAAGTCAGGTTGGTACTTTGCAGTACTTTTTCCATTACATAATCAATGGAAGCATCCTTTGCATATATATTTACCTTTAGAGCACCGGGAAGCGCTTCGCTTTTATATACAAAATTGTATTTGCTTTTTTGAGCTATCTGTTTCAAAACAGTTTCAATGCTTACATTTTTCAGGTCGAGATTGATCCGTTCCTGGCCTATGCTGTGGTATGCAAAGCATTGAAAAGATGCAAGTAGAACAAAAAGAACAGTTAATTTCATCAGCAGTAAATATTTGATGAAGCTGTGCGTCGTGTTTTTTTGAGAGTAACGACGATTAATTTTCATAATTTTACAAATAAGTATGGTGAAGTAATATTGTCCCGAAAGGCAATTATTTCAGTCATTTATCAATGGGGTGTGCGGCAACACACTCCATTTTTTTATGTAGTTGATTTCTTATGTCTTCATAAAATAATTTTATATTAAAGAATGGTTGATTATTGAGGAGATATGGTTACTGTCTTATTATCAATTTTATAATTAAATCCTCCTGCAAGTTTTAAAGATTGCATTACTTCATCCAGTGTCGTATTGTCAAACTCAGCGCTGTATCTGGTTTGTTTTAGCGCCTGGCTTGTAACAGTAATATTAACGTCGTACCAGCGTGCCAGCCTTACCACAATTTCCTCAAGTGTACTGTTGGCAAAAACCAGCCGGTTTTGTACCCATTGTGTTTCTGCCGATCCCGAATCGAGGGGCGCTTTACTAATTTTACTTAGCGTGAACATTGAAGTTTCCTGTTGCTGTGTTTGTTCCTTTTTAGTAGCAAGATCGGGCGTGTTTTTTACCGACAGCTTTTCAAAAGGTTTTAGCATCACTTTTTTATCATGATACTTTTTTAAACTTACTTCTACAGATCCCCGTATAAGCGTTGCTTCTGTATGCATTTCGCCTTTATAGGCGCTTACGTTGAATGCTGTTCCCAATACCATTACATCCATAGCTTCGGTGTGCACTACAAAAGGTTTTGACGCATCTTTTACTACATCAAAATAAGCTTCTCCCGTGAGCGTTACTTCCCTGGATCCGGCGCCAAATGATTTTCCATAAGAGATTTTTGTGTCTGCATTTAACCAAACCTGCGTGCCGTCAGGTAAAACAGTGTAAGATTTTGAGCCCCGTTGAGTGGCTACGATATTCTCTTCACGCGGGGAGGGTGGGCTGTTTTGTTGTTTGATGAATAGTATGCCCGTCATTACTATAGCTGAAATACAGGCTGCTGCGAGCCCATATCTTACCAAACGAAAACTTTTCCTGCTCTTATATCCACTTTTCAGGGATATTTCGTCTTTAGGGAGTTTTGCCTGTAATGAGGACCACCGTGTTTCAAAGTCCTTTTCATCAATTTCCGCAACATCTATGCTTGCAGTATCTAATATATCAAATGAACGGGCTAACAGGGCGTACGATTCATTGTTATTAATCAGCGTGGCTAATTCCTGCTGCTCCGGCAGGGTAATTTCCCTGGAAGCGCGCTTTGCCAACAATTCTACAAGCCTGCTTTTACTCATTCCTACCCATTTTATCTATAAAAACAATGGGCGTTTATAAAAACCCTTAGCCGGGTTTAATTTTTTTTTGAAAATAAGTTGCCGGCTGTCTTTTTATAAACCGGCTGCTTTTTTTATTCCGGTGAAATCTGATAGCATTCCTTCAAGACATTCTGCCAAACGGTTATAAGCTAAGGTCATGTGTGCTTCTACAGTTTTGGGAGAGATGGATAGCAGTTGCGCCACTTCTTTATATTTAAGCCCTTCTTCTTTTATAAGCCGAAAGATGAGGCGACATTTGGCAGGAAGCTCATTAATGGCTGCTTCGATCTGCCGCATATTTTCTTTTTGGATCGTTCCCGCTTCAGGGTTATGCAGGTAAATAATTTCTTCTGTATCAGCTAAGCTGTCGAAAGCGGCTTTTTTCCTGCTTCGAAGGTAATTAATGGCTGTATGCTTGGTTGCCGTATATAAATAGTAAGAGAAGTTGGTTATCGCGGGAAGGGTCTTTCGATTGGACCATATTTTAATAAAAACGTCTTCCACTACTTCTTCCGACAATTGTTTATGGTTGAGAAAAGTATTGGCATAAGAAAGAAGTCGGGGTAAAAAATACTGATAGAGTTTTTTAAACGCCTGCTGGTCGTCTTTTTCTGCTATTGCAATTAAGTATGCGGAAATATTGGTTTGTACCATGTATCTTGTTAAAAATAGCTTTTTTTAAACAATAAAGCAATTATAATTCATAAAAACTTAATAATAGAGAAAGGGGTTTCTTGAAAAGTAGTAGATAGTCTATTTGTTGACCATACTATTTCTCCTTAATAGAAAAAGCCGCTTCCATTTTAGAAGCGGCTTAATTAGTCGTCATCCTGCATTAACCGGTTGGCTTCGGCAAGAATAATTCGATAAAGAGGTTTAGCGAATTTCCTTTATCCTATCGGAAACACAAGATGACATATTTTTAAAATAACTCATTGTTTGTTTCCTGCGCATTTATATAACGGATGGATGACCGGAAATATTTTGAAGAAATCCTTAAAGCTTTTTAAAAGTTATTTACCTAACATTAGTTTGCGCAAATTCATGAGGCCATACCTCATCCTGCCAAGAGCGGTATTAATACTGCAACCGGTCATGTCTGCAATTTCTTTGAAGCTTAAGTTAGCAAAATGCCTTAAGATAATCACTTCCCGCTGCTCTTCCGGTAACTGCTCTAAAAGGTCTTTTGCTTTACCCATGCTTTGCACGTTGATTATTTTATCCTCTGCATTTTGTTCGGTACAATTAATAGTATCTAATACCTCGTTTTCAGTACTGCTTTTTACAAAAGGAAATCTTTTCAGCTTGCGGAAATAATCTACACAAAGGTTATGCGCGATACGCATGGCCCAGGGCAAAAATTTACCTTCTTCTTTGTATTTTCCGCTTTTCAGCGTTTCGATAATCTTAATAAAAACATCCTGCGATATATCTTCGGCGTGGTATTTATCCTTAACGATGTATAAAATGGCGTTAAAGAGTTTATCCCGGTATCTTTCCAGCAATGAATCCAGAGCCGGTTCATGTCCGTTCGTAAATAAACGTATGAGTTCGTTATCGCTTTTTTTAATATACGTTGACATCACTTATGGTCGAAAGGGGTGATTAAATAGTCTTTTTTCTTTTCTTTTATAATGAAATCAAACCGACGTGAAATTTTTCAGGCGTACATTACACAAGGAATGCATGAAAAATTTCATCAAAGATTCCTCTTGACAAAAAACAATAAAAAATTACAAGAGAAACACACAAATCTGTTTAACCAGGACAAATCACCTAAAAAATTGCCTAAAAGTATTAAAATATTTGTTAAAATTGATGGTCTTTCTTTGTAATTGCCTGATTTTCATTTTTCAATTTCTGAGTAGATTAAAAAAGCGCCGCCAGCGATCATCCTGTTTAAAATCAGCTATCCCCAATGAAAAATATGAACAATTTTACAGGTACATTTGTAAGTTTTCTAAGTATAAACAATGCCATCCAGTAATAAAACCGATAGTATATTAATAAAGGGCGCACGGGTACATAA
>JASGEW010000078.1:0-19232 GCA_047606125.1 Niabella sp.
TCGTAAGCCTGGTAATAAATAAAGCAGGGGCGCCTGAAGTGCAGCCGGTACGGACTTCTGCCGCCATCGCTTATAAAGTAAAAACCCAGTTCACCGTTACCAGCTTCAATAGAATGATATACTTCCCCTTTCGGCATATCAATTTCGCCCATAATGATCTTAAAATGCCAGATCAGGGCTTCCATTTTAGTATATACGTCCTGTTTGGGAGGCAGGTAATATTCGGGTACATCGGCATGGTACACAGTGGCTTCTTCTCCTTTCAGGTCATTCAGTTTTTGCATGGCCTGCTCAATAATGCGGAGGCTTTGCCACATTTCGCCATTACGCACCAGGTAACGGTCGTAGCAATCTCCCGTAGTGCCCACCGGTACCTCAAAATCAAATTCTTCGTAGCTGCTGTATGGCGCTACCACACGTACATCATAATCAACACCCGCTGCACGCAGGTTAGGACCGGTAAAGCCGTAATTCAGGGCCCGTTCAGCGCCAATAGGGCCGGCGCCTGTAGTCCGTTCCATGAAAATGCGATTGCGTGTAAACAGGTTTTCAAATTCCTTTAAAACCGCAGGATACTCTTTCAAAAATCTTTCGATCTTTTCAAATGCAATATTGTTAAAGTCGCGTTCAAAACCACCAATACGGCCAATATTGGTAGTGAGCCGCGAGCCGCAAACCTCTTCATAAATCTCATAAATGAGCTCCCTGTACTGCATTACATATAAAAAACCGGTATAAGCGCCACTATCCACACCCACAATGGAGTTGCAGATAAGATGGTCTGCAATACGCGCCAGTTCCATAACAATAATGCGCAGGTAATCTACCCGCTTAGGGGTTTTCACACCTAACAGTTTTTCGCAGGTAAGGTGCCAGCCCATATTGTTAAGCGGGGCCGAGCAATAGTTCAGCCTGTCTGTAAGCGGGGTAATCTGGTACAACGGCCTGCGTTCGGCAATCTTTTCAAAAGCCCGGTGAATATAACCCACTGTTTGATCTGCGGCTACAATTTTCTCACCATCCAGTTCAATGATATTCTGAAAAACCCCATGCGTAGCCGGGTGCGTAGGCCCCAGGTTGAGCGTGGTAGTTTGTTTTTCAATACTGCCCGCAGGGAGATTTATATTGTGATGTATATCTGACATTTTGATTCTAAATCCGGTTCAACGTTTTAATATTTAATACCTCTGGCTCTTTCGCTGTTTTTTAAATTTCCCTGATATTTTCAGGTTTTGCATCTTCCGCTATGGTGCCGTGCATTGTTTTTTCATCTCCAAAGCCCAGCGCACCGCCGCGTCCAAACATTTCATCATCTTTATCAATCCTGCTCTGGTCTTCCAATGGATATTCTTTCCTCATAGGGAAGTAATCCATTTCCTCTACATTTAATATCCGTATCAAATTGGGGTGCCCAATAAAGTTGACCCCGTAAAAATCGTAGGTCTCACGTTCCATCCAGTTGGCTGCCGCAAAAATGCCGGTGGCGGTATAGATGTCGGGCTTTAAAATATCGGTAAATACTTTAAGGCGCAGCCTTACATTTTCTTTGATATTATGTAAGTGATACACTACGGCAAGTTCTTTGCCTTTCTGGTCAGGGTAATGTACGCCGCACAGATCTGTAAGAAAATTAAATCCTAACGATTCATCAGATTGTAAAAAGTTAAGTATTTTCAGGTTGATCTCTTTGTCTGCATGAAAACTCAGTATATCGTGCTGAACTTCAAAATTGAAAACCTGTTCGCCAAATTTTTCAATCAGGCTCTCTTGTATATGATCATTTGATAGCGCCATTTTATAGCAATGATTTTAAAACCTGCATATTTGTTTCTTTATCAAATATAGCCCGAACCGGTATACTAAAACCTGAAACCATAGTCGCACTAATTTCGCCGGTGCCGCTTTTTAAATGCAACTCATATTTCCGGCTTTTTTGTAGCAGGTATTGCTCTACCATTTCCGTGTCGGGGTCTATGATCCAGTATTCTTTAATATGGTGATTGGCATAGTCTTCAAACTTCACGCCACGGTCGGTACGTTCTGTGCTGCTGCTCAGCACTTCCACCACAAAGTCCGGTGCGGGATGCAGCATGGTATTAGCATCAAAATTTTGAACTTTCTCGTTGGAGAAAAATACAATATCCGGCTCAAAGTCGTTGCGGGTAAGGTGTATCAGTACTTTTTCTGTTGCTACTTCACCAAGATTATGGACTTCCACAAAAATGTTGAGTAATTTAAATAAATTACCAACAGCCAGATAATGTTTACGCTTTGCAGGTGAGTTCAGCACTATTTTACCCTCTATAAATTCGGCCTTTACATTGTCATCTAAGTTGTTTAAAAAAGCCTCCCTGCGCTGCTGTTCATCAGCCAAAAACAACTGAAGTTCCTGCACCACATCCGGCAGGTTGGGCGCAAGTTTCAGCTCATTTATTTTAGTATCGTCTATTGTTAACGGCATGGGTCATTTATTGTATTCCGTAGCTTTCGAGTAATGCTTTATACTGCTCGCTGTTTCTGCGGCGCAGGCTTTCCTTTCCTATCAGGTCCTGGATGCGCATTACGCCATCCAGAATGGCTTCGGGCCTGGGCGGACAGCCGGGAACGTACACATCTACCGGCACCACCTGGTCGATACCCTGCAACACGCTGTAAGTATCAAAGATGCCGCCGCTGCTGGCACAGGCACCCACCGCAATTACCCACCGGGGCTCAGCCATCTGTAAATAAACCTGCTTAACTACGGGCCCCATTTTTTTCGCAATCGTTCCCATAACCATTAAAAGATCGCACTGGCGGGGCGAAAATCCAACCCGTTCGCTTCCGAAGCGTGCCAGATCGTAAGTAGCCGCCATGGTTGCCATAAATTCAATACCGCAGCAGGAAGTTGCAAAGGGGAGTGGCCAGATAGAATTTTTCCTGGCCAAACCAATAACACTATCAAGAGTAGTTGCAAAAAAACCCTGTCCCTCGTGGCCGGCTGGCATTTCTGCCATACTGATATCCGCTTCGAGCCGTTTCTTTTTTATATTATATGATACTGGTCTCATTATTTATGATTTGAAATTTGAAATTTCTGATTCTAATGTTAAAGCCTGTTTCTATTCATCTCAAATCAGAAATCTCAAATCAGAAATTAATTAATCTTCCCATTTCAACGCACCTTTCTTTATGATGTAGGTAAAGCCACATAAAAAGAAAGCGACAAACATTAATACGGCATAAAATCCGCTCCAGCCCAGCTCTTTGAAATTAACGGCATAAGGATAGAAAAAAATAACTTCCACATCAAATAATACAAATAAAATGGCCGTTAAAAAATATTTGATAGCCATGGGTTGGCGGGCATCGCCATGTGATTCTATACCGCTGGAAAAATTTTCGAGTTTGTCTTTTGTTTTGCGCCTGGGGCCTAAAAGATGGGTAACAAATACTAAGGTAATAATAAGCCCACCGGCAAAGATCAACTGCAATCCAATTGGTAAAAAAGACTGCGCTGTATTTTCATTCACAACGGTTTTAAGTAAATAAACCATATCTTACAGTAATAAGCAAAAATAAGACAGGTTGGGCAATAAATCATAACTTGTATTAAATAAAACTTTGTACCTTTAATAAAACCTATCAAATATGTCGTTGCTGAGCCAATTAAAACGGATGATTTTTATTCATCAGCATATATGTAATAAAAGCACCGGAAGTCCTAAAGAATTTGCTGAAAAGAGCAGAGTAAGTCAAAGCCATTTAATGAATTTGATGAACGACATGAAAGCGCTGGGTTTCCCCATAAAATATAACCGCACTACCAAAACATATTATTATGATGGGGATGGCTCTGGTAAAATTCCTTTTTCCAACGCAACTTTATTAACAAGGGAACAGATGAGCTTGATAAAGGGCGGAGATGAAAAGAGTGATCTTTGCTTTTCTGAAAAGACAATTTTTGAAAAATGTTAAATATTTCTAAAAGAAATTCGTTCTACTTATATTAGACTGGAAGATTGGAGTTTTAGGTCGTCATTTTATTTTTCATCTAAAATTTCAAATTTATGAAGAAGCTTAAATTAAATCTTTCTAATGTAGAAGGTGTAGAAGTTTTAACAAGAGAACAATTGAAAAGTATTATGGGAGGAGAGGCGCCTGTTGAAGGAGGTGGTTGTTCTTGTGGATCATCATGTGTCTCAGGTACAGTAACAGACCCTTCGACGGGAGATGTGGAAAATCTTTACGGTACCTGCCAAGGTCTTAATGATCACCCTGAGTTAGGCTGCATTTGCGTTTAGCTGTTGCTATTAACAAAAACCTGCACCAAGGATTTTGTACAGGTTTTTGTTATTTGATATGTATTTGTATACAAAAATTTATTTACCACCTTTAGCTTTACTCTCTGTGTTATTAGTTGACTGTTTCGGTTGTGCTGACAATGTCTGAATATTTTGTTGAATTTGTTGTTTGGTATTTGGATCATCAGTATTATCGCTCATAATTTGTAAATATTCAATTGCCTTAGTTTTATCTTTTGCAACATCATTATAGTAATTTGCAAGATTATAAGCTGTTGAAAAAATTTGGCTTTTGGCATTCGATGCAGTATCGGTTTTTAAAAAATTAATATATTTTTCTGCATCTGGTACCATTATATTTTGAGCATTTGTCGAATCAAAAACAGAACTACTAGCATATGCGAGTTGGTATCCATAGTTCCATTTAGGGAATTTAGTACGTGCTGCATCAAAAACCTTCCATGCTTTATCATACTGACCGGCTTTGTAATACCCGGAATAACCCGCGTTAAAGAAGTCGTTAATGGTTAATTTGTCTGCAGGTTTTACCTCCAGTATTTTGCCGTACAGATCACCCGCTAAAACATTTTTTCCTGCGCTGGCAAACATTTTCGCTCCGGTTTCCAAAATCTCAACCTTACCGGCCACAGTAGTATCGGCCGCCGCCGCATCCATATAGGTTTTTACCACCTCATCTTCCTTGCCGGGCGTAGTGGAATAGGCAGTAGCTTTCAGGCTATAATCTTTAGGCAAAATTTCTTCCTTTGTCTGATTTTTAAAATAATCATCCACATAAGGTATTGCTGCTGCGGTATCTTTGTTTTCGATTAAACTATACGCCACTAATTTATAAACCTGAGGATTGGCCTGGTCTCCGGCCTGGGAAATGATTGTTTTACCGATATTAATAGCCTCAGGATATTGTTTGTTCATGTATGACGCTACGGCCTTGAAATATTCGTTGTTAGGGCTTGGCGGTAATAAGGAAACGATTTTGTCTCCATAAGGTTTTGCCGCGTTCATATCTTTTACGGTAAAAGCATTGTATTCATACAAAGCCGATAACGCCGGCATATAATTGGGATTTGCTGTCAGCGCTTTCTGTAGGGTGCTCAGATAAAGGTCTACATTTCTTTGAGATCTGAATATCATCGCTTTCCTGTATTCGGCTTTTCCAAAAGACGGATCGGCAGTAAGCGCATCCTGGTAGAGCGTAAATGCTTCGCTTCCTTCTCCGGGATGGGCTTTCAGTGTTGCATCGGCAAGATTGGTGTTAATATCTGCCAGCAGCGTCTTATTCTGGTTTTTTTCTTTAATACCCGTTTCAACAGCTTTTGCATCTTTTAATTTTTGCACCGCATAGTTAATGTCCCCTACCTTGTCCACATTGTTATATACGCGGGTGATGGCATGGCCCACTGCGTTTAAAGTCTGCGCTTTTTCATCATCTTTTTTTGCAGCGGCAACAGCAGCATCAAAGCTTTGTGTGGCTTCGGCTGTTTTATTTTGTAATAGTAACGAATGTCCTTTAGCAGCCAATAGCAACGGGTTGCCGGCATTGGCGGTCAGGGCTTTATTAATAACCTCCTGGGCTTTTGCATCTTTCGCCAGTTCAAAATACGATTCAGCCAGCCAGTAAGCGCCTTCAGGCTTATCGGCCTGTTTTTCTAATATACTCACAGCAGCAGGATAGTTGCCGTTGTAATAAGCTTTAACACCATCCTCTACGGACTGTGCATACACTGCAGCATTTACTAATACTCCAAGTGCAAGTAGATGGACTGTTTTCTTCGTCATCATTTTGTTGTTTATAGTTTTTAAAGAATTGTAAATATAATTTTTTTTAGATAGAGTCCGATTCGTGTAACTGCACAGGCCGCATAATAAAATACCTTCTGCCCGGCATTAAATACGCCCGTTTAAAAATAAGCTGCCCGATTTCCCCACGTAAAAACTCTGCAAACCCTGTGCCTAAGCCCCTGTAACGTTCTTTTAAAATATAAGTAAGATCCCTCGTCATCGGGTATCTTTTGCCGTAAAGGTTCGCTTGTACCGGCAAGATATATTTTCCTTGCTTATCGTTGCCTTTCAGATGGGCAATTTTAACTTTTTTTAAAAAACTCAATTGTTGGTCATCGTCGGGGTTGCCTATCCAGCTAACGCCAATAAAACCGATCGCATTGGGTGTATGGGCAACATAATTGATCACCGAGTCGCTGGTACGTGCTGCTACGGCCTTATTTGTGAGTTTTGCGCCCCGCATTACCGAATCAAGTATATACCTTACGGTGCTGGTGGCGCTTACGCCGTCAAAAACAGGTATATATGGAGTGGCATAGCTCCCTGCCAGGATGTTTTTGATGTCATTCATATCAAATAAGGAATCTTTTGCCTGGGGGTTTACAATTACCGCTATGGCATCCCGGGCTACCGGTAACTGGGTCACCGACACTTTAAGCGAGTCTGTTATTGCCGCTTTTTCACCCTCTGAAAGCGAAATGGTGGAAATGACCATCCGGATGCTGTCGTTCCAGAGATCTTTTATGCAATCTGCCTCAGGTTTGTATTGTACATTTATTTTGGTACCATAATTATTGGATTCGTATACCTGTACCTGCTGGTCGATAATGGGTTTAAAAGATTCGTCCACGCTGATGGTGATCGTGCCTTTTGCAGGGGTATCCGGTAACGCAGTGTTTTTTTTACCCGGTTTACACGATGCAAAAAGCAGTATAAAAGAAACCACACTTATATATTTCAACAGCATTAACTTTTATTTAAAATAATTCTTTTTGTATCCCCGGTACAATCTCCATCCGCCATATATAATGGCAATAATGCCATATACTTTATCCCATATATCGGGGGGAAATCTTTTATTCAGGTCAATATTAAGCCGGAACCTGAAAAAAAGGAATATGCCGATGAAGATGATCAGCACCCCCATCGCATAATCCAAAACGGATCGCATACCCGAAACCTGCCGGTTACGGTTCTTTTCATATTCCTCATTCGATTTAATACTCATGATGTTACCTGTGTGCGGCAAGATAAAAAACTTTTCCTTTTAGATGCAAAATGTGTAAAACTCCATAATGATTTACAGCCTCATGCCGGACAGATTGCCAATAGTTTTCTGCTGATGTTTAATATTATGGGTGCATAACATTTTTTAAGCGGTTTTTTTATCGTGATATTGGTCAGTAACCATTTCTACGACTTTGTGCCATTGGCGGTTCATTTTTAGGGTCCTGAGACAAAGCATATGTGTAGCTCCTTTTTTAGACCACAACTGCCCGGAACGTTTCATTCTTGATTGCACCAGTGTACGATGGGCGGATTCTATTGCACCGGAGCCGATGATGCCCTTGCCTATCGTTTTATAATATTTGTAATCCATCCGATTGATATTGTCTTCATAATACCGCATCACTCTTTTGCCGGATTCTGTTTTTCTCTTTTTGTGTAATGCTTTTATTGTGTCAATGACTTGTCTGGTACGACTCTCCAATAAGTGTCCTTCCTGCTCTTTGATCCATACACTACGTGCTGTTTCGCTGATAAAATAATCTTTGGCAAAAGTGCACAGGTACTCCTTAGCATGATAATAGTCTAAAATAGATATAGCACCGGGGTAAGCGTCCTCGATCCAGTTTCTCAACCAAATGGCTCCATCAGTAATGAAAATCAGCTGTGCATTGTTTTGCACATGGCTATCCAGTATCGTATCCATTTTCTGTGTGAAGGCGTGGCAGTCGCCAAAATGCGATACATACTGGGATTGCGCAATCTTGCCGGTTTTACCCTCCGGTTGCAGGCAATCCTCTGCCCTGAATATACGGCCCACTTTGGTTTCTTTCCATTCACTACCATTTTCTCTTGTCAGGATCATGGAACCATCGGCCATCGCGTACACAACATCCGCTTTGTTCTTTACCGGGTATAACACACCCGTATTGTCTAATGTTTGCTGTAATGACTGGCCATAGTGATCGGTTAGCCGATATAGTTGCATCTCATTAATGTCAATACCCAGATACATGGATAACAGCTCTGAGCTGATTTGATATGGTTGCTCGGCCGTTGTTGCCAATATCATACTCTGTAGGCTGGGACTGATTTTGAACCCATTGCCTGACTTTGCGAAACTATGGCTGCTGCCCATTCTCACCACTCCGTAACGGGTTAGCGTTTTTTTTATACTCCTGTTTGGCAGTTGGCTGCTCCAGGCTTTTGGCCAGCATCTGCCGGCCTAATTCCGTATGCAGATTGGCAAACGCCTCTTCGTAATCATAAAAATTGTCGATTGTCTTGAGATTCTCTACCGATTTTAAATAGTCGTTGAATAATTCCTGTGCTGTTGGCATAATGTTCGTCTTTGTAACAAAGGTACGAAGCAGAAAAAAATGTTATGCACCCCAGGATGGTTGACCTGCAACTTGTGTTATCTTTATTCTATCATGAATTTTGACTGTCCTTGCCATAAACAGGACAAAATTCAAAGTTGGTTCCGTTTGCCTGAATCATTAAATAAATTTTAAAATAATGAAATATCCGATTGTTTGCTTGTTGCTATGTTTTAGTGGTTTTTACACCAATGCCCAGTCTTCAGTAAAAGAATTATTAGTTGAAAACAGGGAGAACCCCATCGGGATTGATGTTGCCGCTCCCCGGTTCAGCTGGCAGCTGAGTAGTAAAATCAGGAACAGCCGGCAAACAGCATACGAAATTAAAGTAGCGGATGAAAAAGGATCCGCCGTATGGGCATCGGGCAGAGTTGCTTCCGATTCTTCAGTACATGTAGCTTACAAAGGCGCACCGCTGCAATCCAATACCCGATACTCCTGGCAGGTAAAAGTATGGGATAACAACGGGAAAGCTTCCGGATGGAGCGCTCCGGCATCCTTTCGTACTGCTTTTTTCAGCATAACAGACTGGAAGGCCAGGTGGATTGAGGCAGGCTACACAGCAGATGTTAATGATGGACCCACACCCTTGTTTCGGAAAGAATTTGCAGCGCCTAAAAAAATACGGTCAGCTACGGCCTATATTACTTCACACGGCTTATATGAAGCCTATATTAACGGGCAAAAAGTGGGCGATGCCTACCTGAGCCCCGGCTGGACCTCTTACAATAAACGCCTGCAATACCAGGTTTATGATGTTACCTCCCTTTTACAGAGTAATAAAAATACGATCGGCGTAATGGTAGGTAATGGCTGGTACCGCAGTGTATTGGGCTGGAGAAATAACGGGAATATTTACGGCAACCGGCTGGGATTATTGCTCCAGATAAATATCAGCTATACCGATGGCACTGCAGAAACCATCGCAACCGATGCATCCTGGAAATCCGCAACCGGCGAAATTATTTACTCGCAGGTGTATAATGGGGAAACAATTGATGCACGTAAAGAAAAGACCGGATGGTTACAAAATGGCTATAACGACAGTAATTGGGATAACGCCAAAACTGCCGACTACCCCCTGAATATTTTAATTGCAACGGTAAACGAACCCATAAAAAAACACGAGGTATTTAAGCCTGTAAAAGTACTCACTACACCTGCGGGGGAAAAAGTAATCGATTTCGGGCAGAACCTTGTAGGCTGGGTACAAATAAAAGTGAAAGGCAATGCCGGAGATTCTGTCGTTCTTTCTCATGCCGAGGTATTGGACAAAGCCGGCAATTTCTACATTGAAAACCTGCGGGCAGCCAAAGCCCGGGCAAAATACTTTCTGAAAGGAGGTGGCGTTGAAACCTTTCACCCGCATTTTTCGTGGATGGGCTTCAGATACGTAAAAGTAGAAGGATCTGCAGGAGCAATCAACCCTGATGATTTTGAAGCCGTAGCGCTTTACTCCGATATGGAGCCAACAGGAAATTTCACATCTTCCAATCAACTTATTAACCAGCTTCAGCACAATATACAATGGGGGCAAAAAGGTAATTTCCTGGATGTACCCACCGATTGCCCGCAGCGCGATGAAAGACTTGGCTGGACAGGCGATGCACAGGCTTTCTCAAGAACAGCCTCCTTTAATATGAATGTAAATAATTTCTTTGCAAAATGGCTGAGAGATGTGGAAGCCGACCAGGCTGATGGCGTGGTACCGCACGTTGTTCCCAATGTTTTAGGTAAACCAAGCAATAGCGCCGGCTGGGCCGATGTAGCCACCATTGCCCCATGGAATATGTACCTTGCCTATGGCGATAAACGTATCCTCGAAAACCAGTATGGCAGCATGAAAGCCTTTGTAGAAAGCATCAGGCGTGTTGCAAAAGATGATTTATGGAATACTGGCTCTCATTATGGTGACTGGCTTTTTTATCGCCCGTTTGATGATAACGATGGCAGGAGCGCTGTAACCGACAAACATTTTATAGCGCAATGCTTTTATGCCCACTCCACTCAGCTGCTGGTTAATGCCGCAAAAGTATTAGGCAAAACCAGTGATATTAATGAATATTCCACACTGCTGCAAAAAATAAAGGAAGCCTTTAATAAAGAGTATGTAACGCAAAACGGAAGATTGGTTTCGGGCACGCAAACTGCGTATGTATTGGCATTGCAGTTTGACATGCTTCCCGAAGCCCTGCGCAAACAGGCTGCCGAAACACTGGTCAGCAATATTCAAAGCTATGGCAACCACCTTACTACCGGTTTCCTGGGAACGCCTTATTTATGTCATGTGCTTACGAGGTTCGGTCATGATGATATTGCCTATAAATTGTTGTTGCAGGAAAGCTATCCTTCATGGCTGTACCCGGTTAAAATGGGCGCGACCACTATATGGGAACGATGGGACGGCATTAAGCCCGACGGATCCTTTCAAACACCGGGCATGAACTCTTTTAACCATTATGCTTATGGAGCTATCGGAGACTGGATGTACAGGAAAATGGCAGGCATTGATACTTATGAAGATGGTGTGGGGTATAAGCATATTAAAATACAACCGCATATCGGAGAAGGCTTTACGAACGCATCAGCATCCTTAAAAACTTATTATGGTACCGTTGCCCATAGCTGGACTGTGGAAAGCGGTAAATTAATGATGACGGTGGAAATACCGGAAAATACTTACGCTACTGTTTATATTCCTGCGGCTGATGCACAAAATATAAAGGAAGGCGGAAAAGAGCTTGCTACTGTTAAAAATATAAAAATTGTGGGAAAAGAAAACGGCTATGTAATGGTGGAAACAGGCTCGGGCAAATATAGTTTTGAAACAGCAGCTCCCTAATCTCATTGGCTGCAGGCAAACTTCACGCTGATTTTCGGGCTATGAAAAGTGATTTTTATACTTTCACTTATGCAGCCAATTGTAATAAGATTGTCAAAATACATTTTGAATATATCTTAATACGTTTATAATATATACTTGCTGTAAAGCCGCGGCAACTTTGCCGCATGAAGAAGTTAATTAAAGGTTCTCTTGCACCAGATCCCGTAAATATTTTTCAGTTTCTTACTCCCCTTTCCGGGCCTGTCCCACAAGGCAGGAGAGAGGCGTCAGGCGTGAAGTCTTTTTGCAAAGTTGTATGCGCCCTTACCTCAAAGCGGTTCCATTACTACGCCTGGTTATTCCCATGCCTGTTCCTGCTGCTATCGTGCAAAAAAGATGCCTCCGAAACGTCTGCCTCCCTTGAAGATGGTAAAAGCACCGTTATCTACGATCTGGCAGGCGATACCGAAGCCTCTATGAGCGATGGCGTGGACGGTAAGGAAAAAAGGGATTTTTACATTTTCCTGTTCCGCTTCAGCGATCAGCAGCAGATATGGATATACGATGCCGCCGACTCGGCGCAATATCTCAAAACCAAAGACTGGGACATTGCCTTTACCGGTCCTTATAACAGCGAAGTGTATGTCAACGACAGCGCCTACCAGTTCAATCCCGGCTACGGCGGCCCCGCCCACAGCGCCGTGGTAAAGCTGGATCAGGCTTATGCAACAGTAGACACCGCCCCTTCGGACGAGGAGTTTGATGCCAGTGAAGTTACCAAAATAGGCTGGGCCTCCTCCGAAAGCTCGCCCGGCTGGTTCTTTTACAGCCTCAGCACACATATTATGAGCGCCGTACCCAACCGCACTTACGCTATCCGGCTGCCCAATGGCAAATATGCCAAGCTGCAGCTGGTAAACGCTTATAAAGGCAACCCGCCTGCCGTTACAGATCTGTACTGGCCCGCGCCTTATTTCACTTTCAGGTATTATGTGCAGGAAGATGGGAGTAAGAATTTAAGCACGAAATAGTGAGTGGTGAGTAGGGAAGTCGGGAAAGTCGGAAGTCCGAGGTCGGAAGACAGAAGATATTCAAGGTTTGAGGTTCAATATCCAATAATCCCCGTCCGACCGGGGGCATCCGGGCGGAAATATTCAATAATCAATATTCAATGTTCAACAATCTTAAACAACATTCAACCTCATTAAACAATCTTAACCCCCCTAAAAATCTAACATCTAAAGTCTCAAGTCTCAATACTAAAATCTAAAAAATGAAAAAACTTAATAAAACGGCAGCGTTGCAGTGGTTTACAGCACTGGCCTTTGCCTTATGTATTACAGGATGCTCCAAAAGCAACGATGATATTACCGAAACGGGAACCGAAACGGAGACAGGTACCGAAACTGAAACTTCGGATACTATGTACTACAACCTGATAAGGGTGGAAAATTTTATGGCAACAACCGAAGACAACACCACTACCGCGGCCGTAACCCTGTACTACAGCCTGGAAAGCAATAAACAGGTAGATGCCACTTATAAAAAAACCCGAACCTGGGATCTTGCCTTTGGCGGACTGTATAACAGCTTTCTGTCGGGCAACAACGGCGCCAACAGCCTCAACAACGGGTACGGCACCAGCGCGGTAGGCGGCATACTCATACTGGAGCAGGCATTTGACGACGTGGTGGACGTACCTGCCGACAGCGATTTCAAGACAGGGGCAGACCTGATTGGGACGGACGACTACGGCGCATTTGGCAGCGGCGTGGGCTGGTATGTCTATGACTTTGACGGCGACCTGGTACGCGACGGCGAATATGAGGATGCGCACATCGCTTATGCCATGGCAGACTCTCTTACGCTCAAAAGCGGCACTGTCGTGCCTCCCCGAACCATTGTGGTCAAAACAGCCAAAGGCAACTATGCCAAGATAAAAATGATCAGCTGTTACAAAGACCTCTTTACACAGGACTCCTGGTACCGCACCGCCCCACACATGTATTTCACTTTTGAATATGTGCTGGTGCCGGCAGGCAGTACCAAATTTGAAGTAAAGGATTAGGAAATCAATAATCAACAAATCAATAGAAACTAATGAAACAAGCAAGAATGAAGACAAGTATTGCAACGCTAACGGGGCTTTTACTTTTTGCCCTGTTTGTAAACAGCGGCTGCACCAAAACAGAAGACCGGTGGACCGATGTGGTCGCCGACGACGTAACCGTGGTGGACAGCTCCACGCTGGCGGCGCGCATCGAGTCCTTTAAGGTCGTCAGCCCCGGCGAGGACCAGGCCATATACAGCGCGGTCAACGACAGCGCCAAAACCATTACCACCTACCTGCCTGCCTATTACGAATATTATTACATGGAAGTAGAGATAGACCTGCCCGACGGGGCTACTGTTTCACCCTCGGCGGACGAGCTGGTGCCCGTGTTCCCCGACGAGCTATGGACTTATACCGTTACTGCCGCCGACGGCTCCACCACCACCTATACCCACAAGACCGTGATACAGCAGGCCGGTCTCATACTGGACGAAATATCCACCGCCAGCAGCACCATCACTGTTAGCAATGACCAATCTGCCATAGTTGTTACAGGTGCCAATTTCCTGCCCGACTATGAAGTGACCAGGCTCTATGTCGTGGACTCCCTTGGCAACAAACTCATGGAGCTGAAGGCTGGTACTGCCATAGGCACCTATACCGCGACTTACTCGTTTGTCTCAGGCTCTGGTGCAGTGTCCGCCGGTACGAACTACTGGTTGCGCATGGAGTGCTATAATGAAACGGCTACCATGCAGCATCCATTCCGGTTTGTAAGCATATTGTAAAATATTATAAACACTAAAAAACTTAACAAAATATGACAGCCCGTTCTTTAACCCATCGTACAACCAAAGAGGAACGATGCTTTTTTCACATTAAATTAAATATCATAAAAATGAATAATTATCTTTTTAAATTCATGCTGGTGGCTATAGCAGCCATTTCAGTTACCGCGTGCAACAAAAATAACGATACTGCACAGGCGGACAAACTAAGCGTACAATCGGCGCTTGCAGTGCTGAGCGACGATTGCACTTTTACAGACACAACAGTGCGCGTTTACAGAAACGCAACCCCGTCCTCCACGTACAGCAACTGGACGCCCGTAAGCTTTACGCTGGGCGGCGTGGTGCCTTTGACGCTGGAAGGCATCTACGGTAGTTTCTTCCGTCCCGATACGGCCTCTTTCAACAACTGGTACATCGGCAGGTTGGATTCCACTACCGTATGCGATGCATGGAGTTCATTATCAATTGAAGTAAAAAATGCGTCAGCAAATTTGGGGACTGCGCCTACAGGTACACCCAATGCCCCTTACAATGTATTGGGTTACGACCAGAGCATTAGTGGGGTTGATTATGGCCTGGGATATTATAGCTATGATATCGACACACATGCCATGACGCCTCAGTATGCGATTGCCGTATGGCAGGATAGCAACGGCAGTGGCAACCAGCAGTATGAGTCCACACCGTCCAATGCGACCACCGCGTATATCATCAAAGTACAGACGATATCGTTTGGCACGGATGCGACAGGGTACTATAGTGACATCGCTTTCAAATACGGACAGGCGAAATAATTATTAACCGGAGAAAAGCGTCAAAAAAAGGGGCCGGCGCGGTATCCGCTAATACAGCCGGCGCCCCCTGAATACAAACCCGGTTTTGTAGTACGATGCAAAAAACGGGCTGCATATTTTGATTAAAAAGAAAACCCATACAGGGATGATTTTTTCCTAAAAAGGAACAAAATAAAAAAATATTTTCAAGCATACACGTTAAAAAATGAACAAAAAAATGAACGCAGATATAAAGAACTTTTTATTGCCTGTAGCGCTGGCAGGCCTGCTCGCATTGGGCCTGGCATCCTGCAAGAAGGAGTACACAGACCGTTATAACGAGATAGCGGGCGACACGCTCTATGTATCGGGCAATACAGGCATCGTGTCCTTTGTGGTGAATGAGTTTGATGAGGACTCCCCCATCGAGGCATCCATAACGGGCGACAGCATCATCGTGCTGTGGTCGGCATACACGACACCTCCCGACAGCATCTCCCCGGTCATCACCCTGCCCGACTCGGCAACCGTCTACCCGGCATCGGGCGAGCAGGTGGCATTTGCCACCGGTACCGAATACACCGTGACCTCTGCGGCAGGCATTGAAAAAAAATATTACCTTAAAATCGATTACAGGCAGGTGCAACCAACAAACTATATATTGAATGCAAAATCGACTTTTATACAAGGTGGCTTTTATTATATAAAAGGTTCTGCCGGTTCAAATGGAATGGACAACCTCTTGCCGGACACTTCCGTAACGCGTGTGTACCTGGTATCCGCCACCGACAGCACTACGGAATACGACTGTGAGGTAGCGACCATGACGACCTACGGCGTGACTTTCTGGGTGCCGGCAACCGTGCCGGAAGGTACTTACGACCTCAGGATACAGAACGGTGCCTATACCTTGACCAACCAGAATACCAATTATTTATACTCCGCCACAGTAACAACGGGGACGGTAAGCTCCACAGCAAGTTCTCTGACCCTGGGAGCTCCCTTTAATACGATTGCTCGTGGCGATACGTTTATGGTCGCAGGTGTACTATTAAATAATGTAACGAATTCTGCCGTGATTAGAAATTCTTCAGACAACCAATACTATTCATTGGAAATAGTATCTATTTCTGATGATTATCGTTGGTTGACACTTCGGATTCCAGACGATGCCCCTTTAGGTCTCTACCGGCAAATCTGGTTGTCAGGAACTTCTAATGTATCCACATCTAGCAAGTTTACCATTATAGAATGATAATCCAGCAGGCGTATCCTTACCCACAGCGCAAGGAGCAGAGAGGTTAGATGAAGCAATATATTGTAGTGGCATGGTTGCTTGGTGCATTGCTTACCCTCGGGGTGGCATGCAGCAAGAGCGGCGACAGTACCGCCACGGAGACTGGTACGACAGCGGAGGAGGACGACGACGGTACAGATACCACCAACACCCGCAGCTTGCGGGAGCAGTATGCGACGACGCCGTCGTCCTGGCCCGCGGCATCGTGGTACGACGGTATTACCGGGCGGCAGGAGCTGGCGACGTTGCAGTCCGCACCATCCTCGGACAGCCTCGGCGTGGACAAGGTGGCGTTGGGGGAGACGATGTTCTTCGATGCCCGCCTGAGCGACAATACGATACTGAGCTGTTCGTTTTGCCACAGGCCCGCATCGTCTTATGCCGACCACCTTACGTTGAGCGTCACGGGCCAGACCCGCAACCCACCTACGTTACAAAACGTATGGTACCTCAACGGCAACCTCTTCCACGACGTTTGACTCCGGCAGGTATGTCGTCACCGGGCTGCGTGCCGACATCGGCAGGTTTCGCACGCTGGGCCTGCGCAATGCAGCCAATACCTACCACCCGTATTGGCACAACGGGGCGTTTGCCACCCTGGAAGCAGTATAGAGGCCAAGAACAATGGCATGCCCCGGGGCGCAGGCTACCTGCGAGTGGGTACATTATCTGAATATATCCGGCCTTTAAGCCTTACCGAAGAGGAGCAGCATGCAATTATAGCGTTTATAAACGCATTGAGTGATATATGAATTTCCGGATTCGTAAAAAATCATTGAAATATTATGCGAACTTTATTATATTATAAATGCTGCTTTTTTTCCATAATACTGTGGCTGGTATTTTCCGGCTGCAAAAAGGAAGCCGACAACCCGTTTGCCGGCGTACCCACTACCGGCACCCGCATGCAATTTACACTGGATTCCATCTTTCTTTATGCTTCGCAGGTATACTTATGGCGGGAGGCGCTGCCTTCTTATACCGCTTTTGCCCCCCGCGAACGGTACGGCTCGGTAAGCCCTGAGCTTTCAGCCTTTCAACAGGAGTTGTACGACATAACACAAATACCGGTCAATGAGGCCACCGGCCTTCCTTACGAATATTCGGGAACGGCAACCGCCCGTTATTCTTTTATGGAAGCCGCAAGCAGCACAGAGCAGGGTACAGCAGCTGTTGCCGGCCTGAGCAACTATACCATAGCTGATACAGTTTTAGAAAGCGCCGGCGCCCAAACAGGCTACCTGTTGTTGAGCGCTTTCCCTTCGCTAACGCTTTGTCAGCAGGAGCTGGTTGCAGCTTTTACATCGTTTGCCCAGGCAGGGGTTACCAGCTTAATCATTAACCTCAGCAGTAATGGCGGCGGTTATGTGGCCACAGCCCAGTACCTGGCCGATCTTATAGCCACAGCGGACATGAATGAAAAAACGATGTTCAGCGAAAGCTACAACAGCCTGATGCAGGGCGGCGGGGCGTCCCTGCTGCAGTATCAGCCTTACCTGGATGCAGCAGGTAATACCGTACCATACAACGGGCGTACCGCTACTATGGCCGATGTGGATTACAGCGAAGCGGGGAATACTTATATATTCAGCAAAAAAGGCAGCCTGGGCACGGTAAAGAATGTGTATTTCATCGTGTCGGGCAGCACTGCTTCGGCAGCCGAAATGCTGATAAGCGTGTTAAAGCCTTATATGAATGTATTCCTTATCGGGCAAAAAACATACGGTAAGCCGGTAGGTTTTTTTGCACTTGATATTGATGTGTACAGCGTGTACCTGAGCAGCTTTGTTATCAAAAATGCCAATGGCTGGTACGATTACTTTGATGGGATGCAGCCGGATATTGTTCTTACGGATATGACTGTAGCGCTGGATACTGCCCTACGGCTGATAGCAGGCACCTATAATGAAGCCGCCGTTCAGCAGTTCAGTCGGCAGATGCCGGTGACAGAGAAGATTGCGGCGCCCCTGCTCCTGGAAAACAGGAGAAAGCTACGGTAAAGGGGTAGTTAAAAAATTGACAGGTTGAGATGTTGACGGGGAGCCTCCCGGCTAACAAAAGCCACTCCCCAACTTCCGACTAAAATTTAAATTATAAAAAACATTATCAGTTATGCTCCCAAACTATCGCGAACTATATGTGAACCAACAGGAGGATGAAGTAATTTTTACTGAAAATGACCGGCATATTATGATCGGCTTCCGCCAGTTGCTGCTTACCCTTACCCAAAACGAATTTATAGCGTTACTGCAACGGTTTGAGTACATCACCACGCACCCTGCGGTATGGAAGAACGGGCATGTAAAATCGGTAATGGTGGAAATGACCTGCCCCGGCCTGCAAATGCTGTTCACCCGGCAGCAGGCAGAGCGGTTTTACAGCGTACTGCTGCATGCGTATGTAATGCTGTGAGTTTCATAGCTTATAGTACTGCCAACAGTTGACAGCGCTCACAGGAAGGCTGAAAGCGCAAGGCAAAAGGCAGGAAGCAGAAGGCATTAAGGACGTTAAGCATTACGCATTATGCCATGACACCATTCGGCAGGCTGCCAATGACATGTTGTGCAAATATTTGAAATACAATGCTAATTTTTTATCGTCATTGCTTCATTGATCAGGCCCCCCTATAGAAAACCCAGGGTGACGGTACTTTTATTTAGGGCTTGCTGGTTAACTGCCGCCGAGTAGGCAAGCGGGAGTTTCACCCGCGAGCCTCTCACAGAACCGTACGTGATAGTCTCCCATCATACGGCTCGTGTCATTTCTTTGATAGTTAATAACAATAACCCTTTTCCCAATGGTAAA
>JASGEW010000079.1:0-7548 GCA_047606125.1 Niabella sp.
CCCACGCTTTCTTTTGCCATAAAGCGTAGCAATCCTTACCGCAGAGGCTCATCCCAAACCAAAAACAGGATGAGTAAACCAACACCATATTATCATCTTTTTTCAAATGCAATAGCATACAGGCTTTTGTATGCAAGCAAGCCAAAAAACCCCATTTAAGAAGCAACGGCGCCGGGCGGCGGTGCGGTTGTTCTCATGGGCTGCACCAGCCTAACCCGGCATTTTTTCTTAATCTTTTCTTTCATTTTTTAATGCTTATGTATAATGAAAAAAATAACGCTGTTGGGCGTAATGGTCGGAGTATGCCCAAAAATCTATTGCCAAAGCAACGCAGTGGATTTAAAAGCAATAAGTGAGCCACTATATGTAGATAACTGGATAAAGCCATCCAACAATTTAGGTAAGGTAATCAACTACACCGATAGCACCCTTCATTTGTCTGATTTTTCTGAAAAGCTGGTGATTATAGGTTTTTGGTTCACCAGTTGCAGCCCCTGCGTTGCAAACTTTCCCAAAGAAGATTCGTTGCAAAAAGCTTATAAAAAAGATGTACAATTTATATTGGCCACTTTTGAACCAGAACCGAAGATTAGGTCTTTTTTAAGAAAATGGGAAGAAAAGCATAATACCCATTTCAGTATTCCAATTATCGTAGAGGACACTTTACTACGTAAGACTTTTCATGTAAAATACAATCCTCATTATTTGTGGATAACGCCAGGTGGTAAGCTGGTGGCACAAACATCAGAGCATTTTGTAAATGCAGAATGCATTGAAGCTATTATGCCAGCGATGAACAAGTACCGAAAAAGAATGGCCAATAATAAACCAAAACAATAAAAAGGGGTACATAAAAGCCGGCATTCCCTGCAACTTAAAAAATACAATGAAAGGAAGCAAAGTGTTTTTAATAAACGTAATGCTTAGTCCTGTTCCATCAATAATATTATAAAATAATCATGAATGAAAAAAGCGATACTAATTATCATTGCCTGTTCCTGCTTTAATATGGTGTATTGCCAAAAAAACAGTACCATTACCGGGATAGTTTTTGATGCAGATACAAAGCAGGTTATTGCGGGAGTAAACATTGAGTCAAAAGAAAGCAATAAAACTACCATATCCAATGGCCATGGAGGTTTTACATTAAACATTCCCTGGGAGAATGATTCATTATTGATTTCTGTTGCAGGATATATTTCTCAAATTATACCAGCCAATGATTCTCTTAAAATTTATTTATTGCCAGACATCTGGTCTATGGAGTCTGTTACCATCAACACAGGGTACCAAAAATTAAAACCCAATGAGTTGTTAGGGTCTATATCCTTAGTTGATAATGTTGCCCTTAACCGCCAGGTAGGTGCAAATATTCTGGACAGGCTGAATGGTGCTGTTCCGGGTCTGTATTTTAACATTGGTAAAAGCGGAAATAACAGTACAGACAGTAAGACCAATATTTCGATACGGGGATTAAGTACTATAAACGGGCCATTAGATCCATTAATTGTATTAGACAACTTCATTTACGAAGGCGATATTAGTAATATTAACCCTAATGATATAGAAAATGTAAGTGTACTTAAAGATGCGGCGGCCACATCTATTTACGGAGCAAGGGGAGGTAATGGTGTAATTGTGATTACGACCAGGAAAGGCCGTTTTAACCAGCAGGCGCAGGTACAATTTAGCGCTATGGTCACAGTGGCCGATAAACCAGATTTGTTTTATTTACCCCAAATGTCCTCTGCTGAATATATATCGGTGGAATCCTATTTATTCAATAAAGGCTATTTTGATAATGATATCAACAATGCCAGGACACCCTTAACTCCTGCAGTTAAAATTTTTGCAGACCACCGGGCGGGGCTTATAAGCTCCTCCGATTCTGCAACTTTGATTGCAGAACTTAAAAATATTGATAAGCGAAATGAACTTTTGCGATATGCTTATAAAAGAGCTTTACAGCAGCAATACGCCATTAATGTGAGAGGGGGAAACCAAAACCTTGCATGGATAGCTGGGGGAGATTATAACAGGGCATACTCAAACCTAAATGACCCATCTGATAAGATTAATTTTAGATTTGAAAACACGTACCGCCCTGTAAAAAGGGTTGAACTCAGTACAGGCGTTTACTTCTCTCATGCTTCTTCTAACACAGGTACCTCCGGGTATAATCTGACTATTGGCGGCAGAGATGTTCCATATATATCGTTACAAGATGCTACCGGTAACCTTTTGCCGGTTGACATCGTATACAGATCCTCCTATACTGATACGCTTGGCAAAGGGCTTTTGCAGAACTGGAAATATTACCCCTTGCAGGATTATCTGGAAGACAGAACAAAACTTGTTACTGAAGAATACGTAGCAAAAGCATCGTTAATGTATAATATAACAGAATGGATAAAAGTTGGTGCAACCTACCAGTACCAAAAGCAGCAGGAGAATATAGAAAGAAATGCGGATTCTTCCAGCTATTATACAAGAGATTTAATAAACCGTTTTTCACAGGTTAACTATAGCGCAAATACCGTTAATTATATTGTACCAACAGGAGGTATCTTAAACCAGGGGCAAACCTATACGGTTTCAAACAACCTGAGATTGCATTACGAGCTTAAAAAAGCACGAGGACAACACACGATTTCCTCTATCGGCGGATTTGAAACAAGGCAGGTTGAGATTTATGGTTCCGGACAGACTTTATATGGTTATACCCACAATCCTTTATCTTATTCCACAGTAGATAATGTTCATTCTTACCCAAATATAATCACTGGAAATTATGAGTACATACCCGGAGGTGGCTATGTGCTATCAGAGAAAACCACCCGTTTTGTTTCTGCCTATATCAATATCGCTTACCAGTTTAAGCAACGGTATCTTTTAAGTGTTAGTGCAAGAAAAGACGGTTCCAATATTTTCGGGTTAAAAACAAATGATAAGTGGAAGCCACTTTGGTCGGCTACAGGCGGATGGGTTATAAGTAAGGAAGACTTCTTTAACTCCTCGTTATTAACTTTACTTCGTTTACGAATTGGCTATGGGGTAAGCGGCAACGTAGATGTATCAAGGATTCCTGTCCCAACCGCTGTTTATGGATCAAATCAATCAACTGGTTTCAATTATGCCCGTATTATTACTATTAATAACCCTTCTTTAAGGTGGGAGCAAAACGGTCAATTAAATATTGGAGCGGATTTTAGCTTAGTCCGCGATCGTATTTCGGGCGTATTGGAATATTATAGAAAGAAAGGTAGCGATTTGTATGGTGAAACTCCTTATGATTATACCAGTTGGGGTTACAGTACCCAAATCGTTAAAAATGTAGCGGCTATGAAAGGAGATGGTATAGACTTTACACTGAATACCATCAACCTACTAAAACCAGTTAAATGGATGACTACATTTTTATTCAGTTATAATAATTCCCGTACAACAAAATATTATTCAGAAAATGCCATTAATGTATTTTATCAATTAGGAGCAGAAAACATAATTACGCCGGTTGTTGGAAAACCGCTGTATTCTGTTGTAGCCTACAAGTGGGCGGGTTTGGATGCCAATGGCAACCCGCAGGGCATCTTAAACGGTGAGCCGTCAATTGATTATGCTGCTATTACGGATGATGCCAAAGCTAAAGGTCAGGCCTCATCTGCTCTTATTTATATGGGGTCTTCAACTCCCACCATCTTTGGAGCATTCACAAACGAACTTGTATGGAATAGGATTTCCCTTTCCTTTAATATGGTTTACAAGTTGGGGTATTATTTCAGGCGAAGTTCAATAAACTATGGGGCGTTAATAACAGAAGGAGCAGGTCATGGCGATTATTCAAAAAGATGGCAGCAACCAGGTGATGAAAAAACCACTAACGTTCCCTCTTTTGTATATACCGACTATCCACAATTTGACAACAGAAATAATTTTTACAGGCTGGCATCAATAAATGTTTTAAAGGCGGATCATATCAGGTTTCAATACGTAAACATGGGTTATTCTCTACCAGTAAAATTTAGCAAATATTTCAGTGCTTTACAACTAAATATGAACATTGCTAATATTGGAGTTTTATGGACTGCCAATAAGGAACACCTTGATCCTGAATACCCCAATGTAGTACCTCCTTCCCGATCCTACACGTTTGGTATCAAAGCTTCATTTTAATTAAAAAAAATAACATGAAAAAAATACAATATTGT
Organism: Niabella sp.; assembly: GCA_047606125.1. Lineage (GTDB taxonomy): Bacteria > Bacteroidota > Bacteroidia > Chitinophagales > Chitinophagaceae > Niabella. The sequence continues at coordinate 4,209 of JASGEW010000079.1, forward strand.
GGTTTTAATATTGCCATTATAATCATTATTTTATTAATGGCGGGTTGTAAAAAATATTTACAAAAAACTTCCTCAACAAGTATTGTTACTCCACAATCCTTATCAGACCTGCAAGCCCTTTTGGATGACGGAGACAATATGAATACTTTGGTAACACCTTCGCTCGGAGAAGCGGCTGCTGATGATTATTTCCAGACACTTGCAACATACAATGCCCGTCCGGATTATTTAAAACAATCTTACACCTGGCAACCGTTTGAATATATTGCCCCAAACGACTGGTCTAAGGCCTATTCAGCAATATATGTTTCAAACTTTTGCCTGGATCAGTTATCAGTAATTGGAAAAGGCACCAATACCAATGAGTGGAACAATGTTAAAGGTAGCGCCTATTTTTTCAGAGCGTATTACTTTCTTAATTTGTTATGGATTTATGGCAAAGCATACGATGAAGAAACTTCAGATGCTGACCCGGGGATAGCCTTACGCACTCAATCTGATTTTAATATACCATCTTCGAGAGCAAGCGTCCAGGAATCTTTTTCCCAGATTTTGAATGACATTAGGCAATCAATATTATACCTCCCGGATTTACCGATTCATCCTATGCGGCCGTCAAAATGCGCGGCTTATGCTTTAATGGCCAGAACTTATCTTTCTTTAAGAAATTACGATAGCGTGTACAAATACGCCAATCTTTCATTGAATTTGAAGAATACATTGCTGGATTATAATGATGCAACAGTGAGTGCATCTGCAAATGTGCCATTTCAGCCTTTTAATAATGAGATTGTTTTTTTTACTTCTATGTATCAAAATCCCAACATTTCCACGAGCCTGGCGCTAATTGATACTACTTTATATGCTTCATATAATGATAATGATCTTCGGAAGAATGTGTTTTTCAGAGCCAATGGGACTTATATGAGATTTAAAGGAAGTTATGCCTCACACTCCTCTCGCCTTTTTTCGGGAATTGCGGTGGATGAAGTTTTGTTAATGAGGGCTGAGTGCTTGGCAAGATTTAACCAGATTGATTCGGCCATGTCCGACCTGAACCTGCTATTGCAAAAACGATGGAATAAGAGCCAGAACTATACTCCATTGTCTACAAGTTCTGTGAATGAAACCCTACAATTAATTTTAAACGAAAGAAGGAAAGAACTCGTAATGAGAGGGCTGAGGTGGCCCGATATAAAAAGATTAAACAAAGAAGGGTATAATTTAACTTTAAAACGCTTAATAGGGGATGAGATTTTTCAATTAATACCTAACAGTAACATGTATGCATTGCCCTTGCCTAAGGATATCATAGAACAATCGGAAATGAAGCAAAATATATATTAGAGAACAAAATGGGGAGCAAATGGATGGATGCTCCCCATCAAAAACAATTCAATCTTTGTTGATATATGAAACTACATTTGTACCACCTGCCACAAAATAATCACTACTATTAGCCGTACTGGTGGATATGGCTACACTATTACTTAATTTTGTACCGCCATCTGTTGTGTTTTCAGAAGCAACTTCGATTTGACATGCTTTCATATCCTCATCATTACAATCCCCTGCACCTGAGACCCAATTGTCTGTATTTTGTACAGATATCTGAGAATAATCACCAGTAGTAGGAGGAACATAATGAAAGGAAATATTTGTCAGTGTTTTTCCGGGTACTCTGAAAGCAAAGAATATTGTAATAATTGCTGTTAGCATTAAGATGCCAATAATATTTTTTTTCATTTTACAATGATTTAGATTTTTAAAAAATTAATTTCACAACCAAATCGTTGAAAAACTAACAATGTTGTTGATAGCTTCTCCAACGAGTTAACAATAGCGCTTACTCTTTTATACAGGTTTTGGGCTTACTCCCTGAAAATTTGTTGCAACAAAATTGGGAATGTACTAAAGGGGTTAAATTGGTTTAAAGAGCAAAGCCATTACATTCTCCACCCAAATGTACTATCGGGTTGAAGCAAAAAAGTTATCAATTCGTATATTTTTTTGAAGTTTTTTTATTGCCGCAGGTCGGTAGGTTTAAACCGGAAATGCCCCTTAAAGGCCTTTGAAAAATTAGCAGCATCGGGGAAAGCCAGGTCCAAAGCAATACTTGAAACTGACTTATTGGTATTTATCAACTGGTTACGGGCCTCGTTCATCCGGTTCTCCATCCAGTAATGATAAGGTGGAATACGGAACTCTTTTTTAAAAAGCGTTTTAAAAGCGGTCAGGCTCATGCGGGCTTCCCGGGCCAGGCTCAACAAATCAGGCACTTTGGAAAAATCGCTGTCTAACCGGTTACGGATGGCATAAATGCGGCTGATTTGCTCCAGGGAAATACGCTTATTTTTAGTATTCAATTCATAGCGACAGGTGAGTGCATAGCTAAGCAGGGTACGAACATTGAGTTCCAGCAGGTAATCGTTGGCAGGATGCACAGAAAGTAAATTTAAAATATTCCGTGCAGCATGAAGCATAAAACCCGTAGCGTAGAGTGGTTCGGGAAAAATTAATGTTGCAACACCGGCTGCCACCCTATCTAAAAACGGGATGGCTATATCGGGAAAATATTCAGCAAGTGTTTCAAGATAGGCAAAGGTACAATGGATATCAAGCGTTGTGGTAAGCTGGCCCACTTCAAACTCTGCACGGCTTTCCATATAAGGGAGGTAAAACAAATTAAACTGGCTGTTCCTTACTATCTGATGATCGAATGGCAATGCCTGGTATATAACAGGATGATCCATTTGCAGCGAAAACTCCAGTAACGCCTCTTTGCTTCTTGCAATAAAATCCCTGCGCTTTGAGGTGCTGTACCTGCTGCACCAGATACTAAACTTTGGCCGGAGCGCAAATTGGAAATTCATTTCACCCCAACCACCATAACACCTATAACCAGAACAGGAAGGCAGATACCAACCTGCATTAGACTCTTTCAGGTCATTATCCCAGGTTACACTATCGCCCTGTATACATTTAATTTCAAAAGACGGTTGCATCGGCGTAAAAAAATACGAATTGATAAATAAAATAGCCGAATTGATAACAACAAACACTTCCGGAGGGAGTAGCTTGCAATTAATTCTTACGACCATACAAGGTAACACTATTTATAATTTTTTTTTTAACCTGGAAAAATGAAATATCAACTCTTTACAGAACCACATCATTTTTTTTATCGAAAATCTGTCGGTCAAATAGATCTTTATATCCGTTCCCTGCAACTGGAAAAAGATTTACCTTTAATTCATAAGTGGGTAAACATGCCCTATTCTTCCCGTTTTTGGCAAATGCAGGGCAGCATGGAAGCGCTTTACGAATATTATCAAAAGCA
>JASGEW010000080.1:0-31770 GCA_047606125.1 Niabella sp.
ATCATTTATGGTCGAAAGGGGTGATTAAATAGTCTTTTTTCTTTTCTGTTATGATAGAATCAAACTGATAATTCTGTTTAACCAAAGCAAATCACCTAAAAAATTGCTTAAAAGTATTAAAATATTTGTTAAAATTGATGGTTTTTCTTTGTAATTGCCTGATTTTCATTTTTCAATTTCTGAGCAGCTTAAAAAAGCGCCGCCAGCGATCATCCTGTTTAAAATCAGCTATCCCCAATGAAAAATATAAACAATTTTACAGGTACATTTGTAAGTTTTCTAAGTATAAACAATGCCATCCAGTAATAAAACCGATAGTATATTAATAAAGGGCGCACGGGTACATAATCTTAAAGAGGTAACCGTTGAAATGCCCCGTAATAAATTCATAGTGGTAACCGGGGTTTCCGGTTCCGGAAAATCTTCGCTGACGATTGATACGCTTTATGCGGAAGGACAAAGGCGGTATGCAGAAAGCCTGAGCGCCTATGCACGCCAGTTTCTTAACCGGATGAACAAACCCGATGTCGATTATATAAAAGGGCTATGCCCGGCTATTGCCATAGAACAGAAAGTGATTACCCGCACCCCCAGGAGCACGGTGGGATCTATGACTGAGATATATGATTACCTGCGGCTCCTGTTTGCGAGAGCAGGAACTACCATCTCTCCCGTATCCGGCAACGAAGTTAAAAAAGATGATGTCGGCGATGTCATTAACGCCATAAAAGCGTTGGCGCCTGACGAAAAAGTGTTCATCCTGGTAAAATTCAGGCAACATCCCAACCGGAATTTTAAAGAAGAACTGAATATTTTACTTCAAAAGGGATTCAGCCGTATCGTAACAGGCCATAAGGGGGGTATAGAGGTTGAACGTATAGAAGATTTACTGCAGTCAGGGGAGGCTGAATTAAATAAGATTTTACAAAAGGGAAAAACGAAGAAACAGGAAGAGCAGTTATATACGCTTGTAGACCGCATTGTTACTAAAGAATTTGATGAGGACGACCTGCATCGTTTAAGTGATTCGATAGGAACTGCCTTTTTCGAGGGCGAGGGCGAAATGTATCTGTATATTACGGATAGCAACGATAAAACAAAGCTGCAGCATTTTAATAACCGGTTTGAGCTGGATGGAATTGTGTTTGAAGAGCCACAGCCCAATCTGTTTTCTTTTAATAATCCATTGGGCGCCTGTCCTACCTGCGAAGGGTTTAGCCTGGTTTTAGGCATTGATGCGGACCTGGTGATCCCGGATAAGCGGTTAAGTGTTTATGAAGGTGCCGTAGCGCCCTGGAAGGGAGAGAAGCTGGGCAAATGGAAAGAGCGTTTTGTGCGGGATGCTGCAAAGCTTGGTTTCCCTGTTCATAAGCCGGTAGCCGATTTAACAAAAGACCAGTACCATCTTTTATGGAAAGGAAGCGGCAGCATTTACGGCATTGACGATTTCTTTAAAGAGGTTGAGCAAAATTTATATAAGGTTCAGTACAGGGTGTTGCTAAGCCGCTATCGCGGGCGCACGGTATGTCCCGATTGCGATGGTTACCGTTTGCGTAAAGAGGCTTTATACGTAAAGATTAATGGAAAGCATATCGGTGAGTTGTGTGAGATGCCTGCCAAAGATTTTAAAGCATGGTTTAAAGCATTAAAATTATCAGCGCATAAAACGGCCATCGCCAAACGCATTTTGCTGGAAATAAATAACCGTCTTGATACGCTGATTAAAGTAGGTCTTGGTTACCTGACCATGAACCGGGTTGCTAATACTTTAAGTGGCGGCGAAAGTCAGCGGATCCAACTGACACGCAGCCTGGGCAGCAATCTTACCAATTCTCTGTATATCCTGGACGAACCGTCCATAGGCCTGCATTCCAGGGACACGGACAACCTGATCAAAGTATTAAAAGAGCTGAGAGATCTTAATAATACCGTAGTGGTGATAGAGCATGATGAAATGGTAATGGAACATGCCGATCATATTATTGATATGGGGCCATTGGCTGCTCACCTGGGGGGAGAAGTAGTTGCAGAGGGATCCTATAAAGAGATCATCAAAGATAAAGACAGCCTTACCGGTAAATATTTAAGCGGTGAATTTTCCATTGAGCCGCCCAAAACTATCCGTAAATGGAACCGCTCCATAAAAGTAGAGGGCGCCCGCCATCATAACTTAAAAGATATTACAGTTACGTTCCCTTTAAACATTTTTACGGTTGTCAGTGGCGTTAGCGGTAGTGGTAAAACTACCCTGGTAAAGCAAATCCTTTATCCCGCGCTGCAAAAGATAAAGGGGGAGTTCAGCGGCGACAAAGTGGGGTTTCATAAAGCCATAACCGGCGATATTGAAAGCATCCAGCAGGTAGAGATGGTTGATCAGAATCCGATAGGCAAATCGTCGCGCAGTAACCCGGTTACCTATATAAAAGCTTACGATGAGATCCGTGATCTTTTTGCGAAGCAGCCGCTCAGCAAGATGCGGGGATTTCAGCCTAAACATTTTTCATTTAATGTAGATGGGGGAAGGTGCGATACCTGCAAAGGGGAGGGGGAACAGGTTGTGGAAATGCAGTTTCTTGCAGACGTGCACCTGGTATGCGAAAGCTGCGGGGGAAAACGATTCAAGGAAGAAGTGCTGGAAGTAAAATATAATGATAAAAGCATTCATGATATTTTGGAAATGAGCGTTGATGAAGCAATTGATTTTTTTTATGAAGAAAAGAAAATTGCGGATGCTATCCGGCCGTTAAGTGATGTGGGGCTGGGTTATGTAAAGCTGGGACAATCTTCTGATACGCTTTCCGGCGGGGAGGCGCAGCGGGTAAAACTGGCTTCTTTCCTGGGCAGGGGAAAAAGCGCCAATAAGGTATTGTTTATTTTTGACGAACCCACCACCGGGCTTCATTTTCACGATATAAAAAAATTGCTGGCTTCCTTTAATGCGCTGATTGAGCAGGGGCACAGTATCCTGGTAATAGAACATAATATGGATGTTATAAAAAGTGCCGACTGGCTGATTGAGTTGGGCCCGGAAGCGGGCGATGCCGGTGGAAAGCTGGTTTATGAAGGCGTGCCAGCGGGCATTAAAAAAGTAAAGGAAAGCTATACCGCAAAATATTTGTAATCGTAATGATTTGTTGGGTGCGTATTTGGGCAGGGAACTGCAACTGAATAACACCTTGCGGAGTATAAATGAGCCAGGGCCGTCCTGTATTATTTGCATGGTGCAACGGACTAATGCCGATAGCTATCAGTACGTTGTTATAAAATAAAACCGGGGGCTACGCCCCTTACCTATAAGAGAATCCAAATAGACCTTCCGGCCCCTCAAAATAAAAATTAGCCGTTTAGTTTACGTAGGCCTTCTGGCATTGAATTTAAGATTAATGTAGCGCTGCCTGTACCATACCATTTTACCAATAAATTGATTTCAATCAATTTATTTCGTATTTAATTGTAAAAAATACTATTTTGGAAAATATTCTTTATCAGTTATTTATATTATATTTTTTTCAAAAAAAGACCATTTTTTTTTAATTTAATTTAAAATTATAATAAAAAATTGTTAAGAAATATCTTAATTTGAACCTGCTTTCGGAGCTTTTTAATCCCTGATTCTTTAGTACTTCTGCTCCGACCCTATTTAATTTTTTAACAAAAACAATTTACATGAGAAAAATTTTACTGCTTCAGGCAATTCTTATGTCGTTTTCTTTCCTGTCGTTTGCACAAACAGAAATAGTTAACGGGTCTGTTATCGACGAAACGGGCGCTGCCGTTCCTTTTGCAACTATATCTGTAAAAGGCAATAACACCGCTGTTTCCGCCAATGAACAAGGCAAGTTTACCATCAATGTACCTGCCGATGGTATATTGGTATTTACAGCTACCGGTTTTTCGCAAGTGGAAATGAAACCGGTGGGCAGTGATATTACAGTTACTATGAAAAGAGCCGGACAAACCATTGAAGAAGTGGTGGTAACCGCATTAGGTGTACGGCGTACAAGAAACACAGTGCCTTATGCCGCTCAGCAGGTGCAAGGCTCGGAAGTGGCGGGTTTGCGTACCAGCAATTTTGCCCAGGGTTTATCAGGCCGGGTTTCAGGTCTGGAAATCAGGCAGGGTAACACGATGGGAAGTTCAACAAATATAGTATTGCGGGGCACTAAAACTATCGGAACTTCTAACCAGGCCCTGTTTGTGGTGGATGGTGTTCCTATGAATAATGATAATCTGAAATCCGACGGACAGGCATCTGCAACCGGCGGATACGATTATGGGAGTGCCATTACTGATATTAATCCGGATGATATAGAAACCATGACGGTGCTTAAAGGCGCGGCCTCCACGGCTTTATATGGCTCTCGTGGTGGTAATGGCGTTATATTAATTACAACTAAAAAAGCAAAGCGTGGGCTGGGTATTACACTTAACTCCAGCATCGGTATTGGCAAATACGATCCGTCCACTTTTGCCAAATATCAAAATAAATACGGACAGGGTTATGGTGAGTATTATGAGGATGAAACAGGCCATTTCTTATATCGTGATCCTGATGATGGTTATTCCAATGCTTATACAACTGATGCTGATGGTAATATTGTGGGCTGGTTGTCAACAGGCCGGCTGGTGGCTCCCATGAGTGAAGATGCTTCTTATGGCGCCAGGTTCGACCCCAGCCTTATGGTATACCAATGGGATGCTTTTGATGTTACAAGTCCTTATTATAATCAGGCCCGCCCCTGGGTGGTAGGCACTAATGGCCCGGCTTCCATCTTTCAAACCGCAGTAAGTTCTAATCAGAGTATTTATATCGACGGGGCGTCGGATAAGGGGTCTTTTAAGTTGGGGTATACCCGTACAGACGATAAAGGTATTATGCCTAACAGTAATATTAAGCGTAACCTCATTAATACAGGCGGTACCTATAATATTACAGACAAATTAACTGCAGGGGTATCTGTAAACTTTGCCAATCAGCAAGGCAGGGGCCGGTATGGTTCCGGTTATGATGATAAGAACTTAATGACCAATTTCCGGCAATGGTATGCAATGAATGTTGATATACAGGAACAAAAGGCCGCTTATTCCAGAACAAAGCAAAACATAACCTGGAACTGGGCCGATCCGACAGATATTACCCCCATATATTGGGACAATCCTTATTTTACACGCTATGAAAATTATGAAACTGACCAGCGTAACAGGGTATATGGAAATATAAACTTAAACTATAAGATTTCAAACGCCATTAATGTTTTGGGAAGGGCCTCGCTGGATACCTATAACGAGCTCATAGAGGAAAGGCAGGCAAAGGGAAGTGTCACTACTTCATCTTACAGCCGTTTAGACAGGAAAGTCAGTGAATCAAACTACGATCTGATGTTTAATCTTGATAAGGACCTGAACGATAAGCTGAACCTTAAAGCCCTTCTGGGAACCAATGTAAGGTTAAATAATGGCTACTCCAATTATGCCATAACAAACGGAGGACTGATTATCGAAAGGCTTTATACACTGGCTAATTCTGTTAACGCCATTAATCCGCCAGTTAGCACTAAGCCTGAAAAACAGGTTTGGGGCAATTTTGCGGGAGCAACCCTCGTCTATAATGATATGTTAACCCTCGATGCCACACTGCGCAACGACCAGTCATCCACACTTCCTAAAGGTAATAACGCCTACTGGTACTATTCAGGATCATTCGGGTTTACCTTTTCTGAATTAATAGCAGATAAAAGTGTGGTTAATTATGGAAAATTCAGGGCAAACTATGCAACCGCTGGTAATGATACCGACCCTTTTCAAACCTATAACTACTATACTTTAAACTCAACTTTTAACGGGTTACCGCTTGCTGGTGTTCCGGCTAACTATAATAGCCCGAACCTGAGACCAGAAAGAACCCAAAGCTATGAATTTGGTTTGGAAATGTCATTTATTCAAAATCGCTTCGGGTTTGATGTAAGCTATTACAATGCAAAAACATTTGACCAGTTGTTCCCCGTACCTGTTTCCCAGTCTACAGGCTTTGCAAATTATTTTGTTAATGCCGGTAATGTGAGAAATAAAGGAATTGAAACATCTGTTTACCTGACCCCTGTTCGCAACCCGGATTTTTCGTGGACCCTGAATGCTAACTGGACCAGGAACAGGAATAAGGTTGAAGAACTTACAGAAGGGATCGATAATATTGTTTTAGGAAATTTTCAGGGTGGTGTAACACTGAATGCCGAATTAGGGAAGCCTTATGGCGTTATTAAAGGTACGGATTTTGTTTATGTAAATGGCCAGAGAGTAGTGGACCAGTCAAACGGACGTTATCTTAATACCAGCAGCGCTTCAGAAAATATTGGAAATGTAAACCCTGATTGGATTGGGGGTATAACCAATACGTTTAAATATAAAAATATTTCGCTAAGCGCACTGATTGATATGAGACAGGGCGGCGACGTATTTTCATTGGATATGTACTACGGGTTAGCTACAGGTTTATATCCTGAAACAGCCGGATTGAATGATAAAGGAAATGAAACCCGTTTGCCCGTATCAGAAGGAGGGGGTATTATATTGCCCGGCGTAGACCCCGACGGCAATCCCAATGCAGTATATGCAGAAAATGTGAACTATGGCTTGTTTGGGTATGCTCGCCAGCCTAATAAGGCATTTGTTTATGATGCCAGCTATATTAAATTGAGAGATGTTACACTTACTTATTCTTTCCCGTCCAAAGTATTTAAAAAAGTATTGAAAGGGTTAGATCTTTCTTTGATTGGAAGGAACTTATGGATCATACATAAAAATCTCCCGTATGCCGATCCCGAAGATTTTATGAGCTCGGGTAATTTGCAGGGATACCAGACAGGCGCGTATCCAAGTGTTCGGACTTTTACTTTCAATGTTAAAGCAAGATTTTAATTTTCTAATTAAAAAAAATGAAAATGAAAAAACTTTTATCTGTTATACTACTTTTTTCAATATTGTCAACAATGTCCTGTAAAAGGGACCTGACTTCGGTGAACACGGACTCCCAAAACCCGCTCAACGTTCCGTCTGAGTCATTGTTCACAAACGCTCAAAAGAATTTGGCTGATCTTTTGGCAACGCCTAATGTGAATACGGGTATCCATCGTTTAATTATGCAATATTGGCAGGAAACCACTTATACCGATGAGAGTAATTATGACCTCACAACCAGGCAAATCCCGAGTCAGATATGGAATGCATTGTACCGTAGCGTTATCTATAATCTTGAAGAGGCCAAGAGAAAAATTGCGGGTGAAACTTTTAGCTCAACCGAATCGGTTAATACGGCAATAAAAGCAAACAGGATTAATCAGGCAGAAGTATTAGAGATATATGCTTTTTATTACCTGGTAACAACATTTGGAAACATTCCTTATTCCGATGCACTTCAGTTGGTCGATGGTATTACCTTGCCTAAGTATGATGATCAGGCAACTGTATACAGCGATTTGTTAACAAGGCTGGATGCCGCGATCAGCGCTTTTGATGACAGTAATGATGGTTTTGGATCAGCAGATATTATTTATAGCAGCGATATCGCCTCATGGATAAAGTTTGCCAATAGTTTAAAACTAAAAATGGCCATGACCATTGCCGATGAAGATAATGCCACAGCAAAAACGCTTGCTGAAGAAGCGGTTACAGCCGGTGTATTCACTTCCAGCGATGATGATGCGATCTTCCAGTATCTTTCTGCATCGCCAAACACAAATCCTATCTGGACCAATCTGGTACAAAGTGGCAGAAAAGATTTTGTTGCCTGTAAAACACTTGTTGCCGAAATGCAGTCCTTATCAGATCCGCGGCTCCCCTACTATTTTACATTCGATGCAAATGGCACTTACTCCGGCGGCGATCCCGGGGCCAGCAGTAATTATGCAACTTTTTCAAAACCGTCAGGACCTATTCTGGTTGCGGGTTCAATAGGGGAGGTTACTAATCCCGATTTTCCTTATCATCTGCTTACTTATTCGGAAGTTGAATTTTATTTAGCGGAAGCAAAACAAAGAGGTTATTCCATTACCGGCACCGCGCAAACACATTATAACAATGCTATTACGGCTTCAATTTTACAGTGGGGTGGCACCGAAGACGAAGCTGCAACCTACCTTGCGCAATCCGGCGTGGCTTACGATGCATCAGACTGGAGGCAGTCTATCGGTATGCAAAAGTGGATTTCCTTATACGACCAGCAAATGGATTCGTGGATTGCCTGGAGAATTTTTGATTATCCTGAGCTGGAAGCCGCAGTAGATGCCGAAACAGATATACCCATTCGTTATACCTACCCGGCTACTGAACAAACTGTAAATACAGCCAATTACAAGGCTAATTTAACCGCCATGGGGGGCAGCGATGATGTTACAGTAAAACTATGGTTTGATACAAATTAATTTTTATAGGGCTGTCCTGCAGAAGGCAGCCCATTTTTAATAAAAGACAGCAGATGATTAACCGGCTGATAATTGCTGCCTGTATATTTATTCTTTCGGGTTGCGTTAAAGATGATGTGCATGAGGACACTGATCCCCAATCTGTTATTTCGGTAACAGTGTCTGACTTATATGGAAGCTATAATGGAGCGCAGGCTGTTTCAACATCTTTGTCTTCAGGGGCAATATTTTTTTTTTAATAACACTGGATAATGGCGTACAGGTTACTTCACCTGCCATTGCTGTTTATGTGGACGCCTGATATTCCTGTCAGGGGGGAAGGGGCTCTTGCAAACTTCTTTTTCTTTACCTTCACCCAAAATTTTCTCATGAACAATCAACAGGAACCCAACCAGCTTAATATAGAAATTTCAGAAGAAACCGCGGAAGGAACGTATGCCAATCTTGCAGTGATCACTCATTCAATGGCCGAATTTGTAATCGACTTTGTAAATGTAATGCCGGGAACCCCTAAAAGCAAGGTGAAATCGCGCATTATTTTTACTCCACAGCATGCCAAGCGTTTTATGAAAGCATTAATTGATAATGTACAGAAATTTGAAGCGGCTAACGGGATGATTAAAGATTTGGATGAAGTGCAGATCCCGGTAAATTTTGGCGGACCAACAGCCCAGGCCTGATCAGATTGTCTTCTTATATTAGTTATTAGTAGCTAAATCCTGTTTACCGGGAAAAGAATAAGTAACTCACAGCAATAGCGGTTATAATGCCTGCCAGGTCTGCGAGCAGCATGGCTCCCACGGCATAGCGGGTATTTTTGATCCCTACAGCGCCAAAATAAACGGCTACCACATAAAATGTAGTATCTGCAGCTCCCTGAAATACTCCTGATAATTTACTGGCAAAAGAGTCGGGGCCAAAGGTAGTCATAGTACTTACCATCATGCCGCGTGCCGCACCGCCGCTTAAAGGCCTGATTAATGCGGTGGGCAGCGCATCTACAAAACGCGTATCGGCGCCAAACCAGGCAAAAAAATGTTTCATTCCATTCATCACTATATCAAAAGTGCCACTGGTTCTCAGCATGCTTACGGCAACCAAAATGCCTAGGATATAGGGTATGATTTTTATAGCAGTTTCAAAGCCGCTTTTAGCGCCGTCTACAAAAACGGAAAAAACATCTGTTTTCTTATACAGGCCGCCCAAAATGATGACCAGGAAAACCAATAGGATCAGCCCGTTGCTTAGCATGCCGGAGAATGATTGAATGGCTTTGGCATCGAGCCGGCTAACATACAAAAACAGTAACACAATAATTGCCGAAATGCTTAACACCCAAAGTAATATTACCGGCTTAAATAAGTTGATCCTTTGTTTTGCAGATACGGTAATCATAGCCACCATTGTGCCCACAAAAGTTACAATCATACAGGGAATAAAAACATCCGTCGGGTCGGTTGCATTTTGTGCAGCCCTTATGGCAATAACACTCACCGGTATCAGGTTTAGCCCGGCGGCGTGCAAACACAAAAACATGATTTGAGAATTGGAAGCCACTTCCTTATTGGGATTTAACTCCTGTAAACTCTCCATGGCTTTAAGCCCAAACGGGGTAGCTGCATTGTCGAGCCCCAGTAAATTGGCGGAAAAATTCATAACCATGTGCCCCATTGCAGGATGATCTTTTGGCACTTCCGGGAAAATTTTAGAAAAAAACGGCGCTACAATTCTTGATAATACCCTGATGCCCCCTGCTTTTTCTGCAATATTCATCAACCCGATAAATAACGCTAATATTCCGATCAGCTTTAAACAGATATCTACTGCCACCCAGCAGGTTTCAATTACTCCGTCTACTTTGGTTGGATTAAGAGGGTCGGCTGCCTTGCCGCTGATCATCCATGTAAAAATTTGCGTATCCCCCCAAAAAAAGCATTTGACAGCTGCAACAATAATGGCAACAATAATAAATGCGCTCCATATTCTGCTTAAAACCATTATATATAATTGTGTTTGAAGATGTGAAAATATATAAATAACATGAGTTTTGGATACTATTTGTACCTTTGCGGACTTTTAAAAGCGCAATCAGCAATCATAAATTTCAAATTATAAATTAAAATGGCTTTACAGGCAGGAATAGTAGGCTTACCGAATGTTGGAAAATCAACTTTGTTTAATGCGGTCAGCAATAGCGCCAAAGCACAGGCCAGTAATTACCGCTTTTGCACGATCGAGCCTAATGTGGGATTAGTGGATGTGCCTGATGAACGTATTGCAAAACTGGCCGAACTGGTGCAACCCGACAGGACTGTTCCTACACAAATTGAAATTGTGGATATTGCCGGACTGGTAAAAGGCGCCAGCAAAGGCGAAGGGCTGGGTAATAAATTCCTGGCCAATATTCGGGAGGTGGATGCGATCATTCATGTGATCCGTTGTTTTGAAGATGATAATGTGCTGCGCGAAGAGGGCGCCATCAACCCGGTTAGCGATAAAGAAATTATTGATACAGAACTGCAGTTAAAAGATCTCGATAGCGTAGAGAAACAAATCCAGAAAAAAGAAAAGCAGGCTAAAACCGATCCCAAAGCCAAACCCGAACTGGAAGTACTGCTGCACTGTAAAGCACACCTGGAGCAGGGAAAAAGTATTCGTGCCCTGGATCTGTCAAAGGAGGAAAAAGCAGCCATTGCCGATCTGTTTTTATTAACTGACAAACCGGTATTGTATGTGGCCAATGTTGATGAAGCCTCCATGCATACCGGCAATACATTTTCGGAAGCGCTGCAAAAAGCTGCGGCCGCAGAAGGTGCCGGAATTATTGTAATGAATAACAGTATCGAAGCCCAGATATCAGAAATGGAAGATGCTGATGATAAGGCATTGTTTATGGAAGAGTACCAAATGAAAGAGCCGGCATTAAACCGCCTGATCCGCTCGGCGTATAAATTGCTGGGCTTGCAAACCTATTTTACGGCAGGGGTGCAGGAAGTTCGGGCATGGACCTTTCACGAAGGCTGGAAAGCACCACAATGTGCCGGCGTGATTCATACCGATTTTGAAAAAGGATTTATTAAAGCGGAGGTAATAGCTTACAACGATTATTTGCAGTACAAAAGCGAAGCTGCCTGCCGCGAGGCGGGTAAGTTAAGGATCGAGGGTAAAGAATACGTGGTAAAAGACGGCGATATTATGCATTTCAGGTTTAATGTGTGATCCGTTTTGATGTCAAATTAATATGCCCGGCTAAACTAAAAGCCGGGCTTCTTTTTTAATTTCTTTATCTTTAAGCAATCCGCTTTGCTTATAAAATTGAATATGAAGTTTGTCCATATCTACATAAAACTTGTTTATATATTTGCTGTTTGGCAGCAAGGCAATAGTAATTACCAAACAGACATTTCGGCATTAAAGACCTGGATAAAAAACCGGGAGTATTTTTGACAACGTACATCAATTCCCTGCAGTAGCCCTCTGAAAGTTTTCTCATTAGCCCGGCCGGTAAAAGCAGCGGCGGGAAAGGGGATTTTAAAGAGCCAGCAAACTGCATCCACGCAGATCGCTGTTGTCCATTCTGCCGGTAATTTCAAAAGTTCCGTTCTGGTGCAGTATGCCCAGGTCGTCGGTGGCGATAAAGCTGCATGAGTAAATATTAGCCAGATCAATGATATTGATGATCCCCCGCAACCGGCTTTCTGATCCCGTTTTTTTAATAGTGAGCGGGTCTTCTTCATCCCTCAGTAAAATCCGCATCCACACCGGAGGTTTAAAAATGCCATCACCTTTTGAGTAGGCCTGCGATAACAACTCGGTCATCCCATATTCTGAGTGAATCTGCTTTAGTCCGAAAGCGCTCTTTAGCATATCATGTACTTCGGCCCTGATCATCTCTTCTCTTCTTCCCTTCATACCGCCGGTTTCCATAATAATGGTATGATCCAGTTTTAGATGATGCTGTGCTGCAAGATCAAGCAGCGCAAAGGTTACACCAATCAGCAAAGTTTTTTGCTTTTGCTGTTCGAGGTCTTTTAATACAATTTTTAATTTATCAAATTCATAGAGGTAAAAACCACTGCTTTTATGGTTGCTTTTTTCGATCAGTTTTTGAACCATATATACCAGCGATGAGTTGTTCCGCTCCAGGTAAGAGGGTAACAGTCCCAGTATGCACCAGTCTGCTGCCGCTCCATAAAACTGGTTAAAACAGGCGAATAAGCTCTTTTCATATAAAGATTTGCTTTTTATATAATGCCTGCTGTTAATGGTTCCGGTAGTGCCGCTGCTTTCAAAAACCACTTCTTCCTGAAATGGCGCGGCAATAACTTTATGGGTTTTAAAAAAGCGAATGGGGAGAAACGGAATTTTTTCAATTTTATCTATGCCTGAAAGATTGGTGCCAATGGCATCAACATAATTTTTATAGACCGGGTTATGGGTATATTGAAACCTGAAAATTTCCAGGGCCGTTTTTTCAAAATCAAAATCGCCTGAAAAAAACGCTTCGTTAAAAGTTACCGCTGCTCCCATCCTGAATTTTAAATATTTTTGAGCGACAAAATTAGTTTTAATTGGAATCATTATACAACAGAAAGTTTTTCGACTTCATTATATTCAGTAATATTTTCATTGCATTATGTGCGGTGGCAATGGCAGGTTATACCACACATTTATTTTCTTTGGGCTTTCCGCCATCCCATTTTGCAGGTTTTTTATTTTTTTCAACTTTAGCAAGCTACAGCATACATTGGTATCTTACAGATGAAGATACGGAGCAAACGGCTAATCGTACCTCGTGGCTGGCGAAGAACAAGCGTGTACATGCCTTCTTTTTTGTGATCAGCATGGTTGGCTGCAGTTTTTTTCTTTTACAGGAATTAGGATATATCAAATGGATATTGCCTGCTATTCTTTTAACCCTTATGTACACGGCACCAAAATTTCCTTTCAGGCCTTTTACGGCGCTAAAGAAATTTATCCTTGCCAAAACGCTGTTACTTGCATTAATGTGGACGTATGTTACCTCGGCATTGCCGTTTTTGGTGATGGGCGAAAGCTGGAAGATATCTTTTACGATCTACTTTTTAAACAGGGTTGCCTTAATATTTCCTATCTGTATTCTTTTTGATCTCCGGGATAAGGACTATGATAAAGCCACCGGTGTGAAGAGCCTGGTTACCTGGCTACCTAAAGAGAAAATCCGCAGGATATTCAACCTGTTGATACTTTTGAATGTTGTAACGGTAATATTTCTTTGGCGGCAACCCTCGTTGGGTATTGTGGATAATTTTATTTTATTGATTCCTACGGTTTTAACATATCTCTTATACACAAGGGCAACAAAAACCAAAAACGATTACTTATTTTATTTTATCTTAGACGGGTTAATGGCGCTCTCGCCGGTATTGTATTTTATTAAATTGTTATTTTAAATAAATACTTTCGCGGGATCAAAAAATGTGAGGAGTAATGCATACATCATTTGTAAAAATTATACATTTCAGCAGACTTGTTAAGATTAATAACCGGTTACGGGAATTTAATTTCAAAAAAAATAATAATGCCGGCGATTATGTTTTTGATATAGACACCGCGGACGACAGGGGCAATCGTATTTTTTTCAGATTATCAAAAAGTGAAAATGAATGGATGCTTAGTTCAAATCAAACACTGCCGGATTGGGTAGGCCAACACCAGGAGCAGCTGATTAAAGAACTGGAAGAAGGGATTGTGACCAACTGATTTTAAAGAAATATTAAAGAAAATATAAATAATGGTTTCAGAGCCGGATGGTTTGAACCATTTACGCTATATTCGCAGCAGATCATCTACTCTCTATCTCTAATTCTGTATTTTATAGGCATATATCAACCTTATATGTTATAAATCTTTTGTTGTTCTTTTAACAGAAATGCGCTTGTATGATCATTCAATTATGTGGCATGTCCGGTGCCGGGAAAACTACTATTTCACGTATTGTTCAGCAGGAAGCCGCCGCCAGGTACGGAATCAAAGTGGAAGTGATAGATGGTGATGTTTATCGCAGGACAGTAAACAAAGATTTGGGATATACAAAACGGGATCGTATCGAAAATATAAAACGATTGGCAAAGATCGCGTACCAACTGTCTAAAAATGGGGTGGTTACCATTATCAGCGCCATAAATCCATACAGGGATATCAGAGACGAATTAAAAAAAATATATCCCGCTGTTAAAGAAGTTTTTATAGACTGTCCTTTAAATGTGCTTATTAAAAGGGATACAAAAGAGCTGTATAAGAGAGCGCTGCTGCCCGATAACCATCCCGATAAATTAAACAATCTTACGGGCCTTAACGATCCTTTTGAAAAACCTCAAAAACCTGATCTGCATTTGCGCACGGATAAAATGGACGTTGATGAATGCGTAGGGCAATTTATAAAATTTATTATAGAAGAACAAACCGCTTGACTTAACCAACATTCTCCGGTTCAAAAAATATATGGATAACAAGGTGATTATTATTTTGGGAATGCATCGTTCCGGCACTTCATTAATTGCGGGGTGGCTGTACAGTTGCGGACTCCATGTTGGCGAGCGGTTGCTTGGTGCAGGCATAGGCAATGCAGAGGGACATTATGAAGACATAGATTTCCTCGAAGCCCACGAGCGGATACTAAGCGCGCATGGGCTGCCTATCGATGGTATAACCTTCCGGGATATGGGGCCGTTGCAGGAAGCGGAAAAGGCGCAGCTGCGGTCATTAATTAAAGAAAAGAACACGGTGCATAAAGAATGGGGCTGGAAAGAGCCAAGAACCTGTTTGTTTACTGACGCTTACAGGGAACTGATCCCCGGCGCTTTTTATGTAATTGTTTTCAGGGATTACCGGAGCGTCGTCAGCTCGCTTATCACCCGCATGCATGAGGCTACAAAAAAGGAAGCGCTCTCAAAAAAATACTTTAATCCCATTCGGAAATATTTAAAAAATAAAAAACGGATAAAAGAGCTTTTGCGCCAGCATGCGGCATTTTACCTGAAGGTGTGGATACATTATAATCGCAAGATACTGGAACATGCACGGCAACTACCTGCACACCAATACCTGTTTGCCAGCCAGCATGCACTATTACAAACCAGTGCCTCTTTTATCGGACGGATGAAGGAGCAATGGCACGCAGACGGGTTGAAATATGTTCCGTTTGAAGAGCGGTACAAAAAAAAATTACAAAGCCGTGTTCTGGAAATAACGCCTTATATACAAGATAAGATGCTCCTGCGCGAAGCGGACGCCTTACAGGCACAATTCACTGAAATGCTTGATACACGGTCATAAATGCTGCGTTTTTAAAGGATCATCTTGTTATCAGGCTCGTAGGCAATATAAATTCAAAGAACGATTTTTGCCCGGGGCCGCTGGTTAGTATGCTGCCCATCCTGAAGCCCAGGGTAAGGGAGTAACTGTTCCACCACTTTGTATCAAAATAAATTTCTGTACCTGCGCTCCGAAAAGCAGCCCTGCTGGTGGCATTTTTATTAAAGGCCAGCGAATAATCGTAAAATACAGCTGCCCGGATACGCTGAAGATAAAGAAGATTCGCAAATCCAAAGTCGGGGTAGCATATCGGGAAATGATAGCTGGTGCCAATGGTGTACGCCCCCGCAGAGTCTGCGGCAGTTACGCCCCGTGCAAACGCCAGCTTACTGCCAAATATCCTTTCTGCGCTGCCCGAATATTGTGCTGCTCCACTTAATACAATGCTGTGCGCCGGCATGAAGCCCGGCAGGTAGCAGTTTAATTTTGAAAAGGCCTGCCAGCTTTTGTACTGGTTTAAAGCATGCCTGAACTGCGTATTAACACTATATCCCAGCCTCGGATAAATATCCTGCGTAGCAGCAGGTACCTGCTGTGCCCAGCTAATGCCATGCGCCAGGTAGCTGAACCGCAATTCTTTAAAAATATTTTTATTTGTCCCTGTATTAAAATCAGTGCGGTAATAATAATTGCTTCCGATTGAAAATGATTTATAAGTACGGCCGCTGCTCCAGCTTAAAGGGATGCTTAACCCCGCATAATTGTCCCATTCATTCCATTGTTTTATTTTCTGAGAAGCAACAGCGCGCCGGTTAAAAATATATTCCGTACCTAAAGTAATATAGGGGAACAGGCCTCCATACACGATGCTGCCGCCAACGGCATGCGTTCTGTCATTTTGATTGTAGAGGTAGTACATTTGTGTTTGCACGGTATTTAAAATATTATTCCCGTAAAGATTAAAACTAAATTCAGGATCGCTGTAATTAGGCCACCAGCTGTGAAAATTTACGGGGCGGGTTAGTTTTGAGTAAGGCTTTGAAGCATAATGGCTTTGCCGGGTATAGTTAATTGTTTCATATCCCGGGTCGTTAACAATGCCGTTTTTTGTTTGTATAAATTCCTGCATCGAAACAGGCTGCCAGTCTGCATAAGCCATATTCATTTGCTTTAGCTGGTACCCATCGGCGGTAAAACAGCTCCAGCTTATTTTATCAAAACCTGTATTAATAAAATAATTGCCTATACCGCTGGCTTTTAGTTTTTGCATCCTTTTATTCTTTATATCATAGCAAAAGATCTCATCCTTTATATGCTGTCCTGCTGTAAAATATACTTTATCACTCTTTGCATCTAACTGGTCAATTAAGGTTAGAGAGGGAGGGGTGATGTTTTCAATCGTACCGGTTTTCAGGTCTATTTTCCCAATGCAGGTAGTGGCATCCACTCTTCTTAATATGGCTATTACAGTATTGCTGCTGATGATTTTGGGGTTTACAAAATAAGCAATGCTGTCTTTCTTTATTTCAGTAATCACAGAACCGCTGGCAGCGTTAAGCACTACGAGCGATGATCTGCCGTCTAAATAAACCTTATTGGCAACCACCAGTTTGCCATCCGGAGAAATATCGGGCGAAAAAAACCTTGTTTTGTGCTGCAGTGTTTGTTGCTTGCCTGTGCCCACATCAAGTATTTTAACGACGCTGTAATTGAGCCAGCTCCAGCGCGGGTCCGATTCGTAAGCGGCGTACACTATTTTGCCGCTGCGGTAACTGAACTGTTCTTCGGTGCTGATATCGCGGTAGCGGATGAGGCGTTCCCCGTTATTATTTTTTATATAAAAAGCTGCCCTGTCTTTATTCGATGTTTTCAAATATATGGTTTCATTACGCGATACCTGGAAAGGATAGTAATAGCTGGTTAATGTACGGGCATTCACAGGAAATACATTGCCGCCGCCGAGCAGGCTGTCGCTGAGCGGACGCGCTAACCCGTAAATATTTTTATAATAGGCAAAAGCGTTATTTATAAAATCAGTATATTTTATGCCAGAGTACTTTTTAACAGCAGTTTGCATGGGGTAAAACAGGCCTTTGTAACTGCTGGCATCCTGTATTACCTTTCTCCAGAAATCATAGCCGTATTTTTCTGCACCATAGTTCACCAGCAAGTACCCCAGGTCGTAATGATTGGGTATATAGTCTTTTAGTGAACCGTTCCTTAATTTCATCCAGCTGTACTTTTTGCCCGATTGCCACAGGGAAGGGTAAGCTTTTAAAAAATGAGGTATGCGGCCACGGCCCTGGGGTGATAACACGGTTTCGTGGTAAACCGCATCACCTTCAAAAAACCAGTTGGGAACAGCTGCGTTTATGGCCAGCGCATAACCATCCTCTCCAAAAAGGCGTTTCATTATCGCACTCAGGCCATTATCAAAATTGTTATATTGCTGTACATGCCTGTATTCGTGGAGCGCGAGCTGATAGGGCCAGGGCATGCTGCCGAGTTCGAAATTATTGGCCGGAGGCGTTATATAAAATTCACTTCTAAAAGGCCCTAACCCCACATAGCCATTAGCAACAATCGTTTGGTTTTGTAAAACAATATCAACCTTATTAAGTTTACTGCCAATGCCGGGAGCGTTATTCCTGCTCATGGAGTTAACAAAGCCGGCGATCATACCAGCCGTAGAATCAAGGCCCCGGGGAAAAACTATACGTGCGGTGTCCGAATCTATTTGCCGCCATTTGGTATGGAATGGATTGGCTCCAAATACCTGTGCATGCAACCTACCTGTGCCACACGCCAGTAATACTGTACATAAAAATAAGGTTCTCATGAATAGAAAGCCTGCTTATAGGCATCATTATCAAATATTTTGCACTGTTGGCAGGCTGTTATGCTTTGTTGAATGCAATAAAAATATAAAATTATTATATAGAAGCTTTAGAAATTTGCCCAAAGCTGCGTTATAAAGTATTTTTACAAATAATTTACAAGAAACCTTATCTGAAGAAGCTTAGAAAAATATTATTGGTTACCCTGGCATCAATTATAGGGCTGTTGGTTGCTATTTGGTTGCTTATACAAACACCTGCAGTTCAAAACTGGTTGATAGATAAGGTTGTTTCCCGCCTGTCAAAGGATCTGGAAACAAAGATCAGTATCAGGCATGTGGATTTTTCGTTGTTTAATAAAATGAACCTGGAGGGAGTGCTGGTGCAGGATCGCCAGAAAGATACGATCCTGAGTGCGGGTGCAATAACGGTTAATATTACCGACTGGTTCTTTCTGAAGAAAAATATTGAGCTCAAATACATTGGTTTACGGGATGCATATATTCACCTGCAGCGTACAGATAGTGTATGGAGGCACCAGTTCCTGATAGATTACTTTGCTACACCGGGCGCGAAGAAAAAAAAGGAAAATACTGTTAACCTGGCATTAAGGGAGGTGGATCTTAAAAACATACTGGTTAAACAGGAAGACCGGTGGTTCGGGAAAGATATGACCATATCCCTGGCTTCTTTAAATACTGTATCGCGCAACGTGGATTTCAGTAAAAAGGTCATACAGGTCAGTTCCCTTAATATTAACCAGCCTTATTTCGCCATTCGTAATTACAAAGGCAATGAGCCTGAAGATACTGCGCCTGCCGCTGTTCCCAAACCGGTCGTTACCGATACCTCTGACCTGGATATAAATGATAACAAATGGAGGATATTGGTCAGCAGTCTTTCTTTAAGAAACGGCACTTTTAAAAATGATAATGATTCCCGGCCTTTAGACCCGGCAGCTTTTGACGGCAGGCATATCGCATTTACAAGGATCTACGGCGATTTCAAAAACATAAAGTGGGTAATGGACACCGTTACGGCCAATATAAAACTAAGTACGGTGGAGCGCAGCGGCTTTGAAGTAAAACATCTTATTACAGATGCAAAATTTACTCCGAATGAAATGACCTTTGAAAACCTGGATATTCAAACCAACGACAGTCATATAAGCAATTATTTCAGCATGAAATATTCCAGCTTTGATGATATGAGCGATTTTGAAGAAAAGGTAAACATGGAAGGCCGCTTTAATAACACAGAAGTGAACAGTGATGATATTGCCTTTTTTGCGCCCGACCTGAAAACATGGAAAAAACAGATATCCGTTTCAGGCACTATTAAAGGGCCTGTTGCGGCGCTTCACGGGCATGGATTAGATATAAGGGCCGGCGCCAATACTTATTTTTTAGGCGATGCATCACTTACAGGTTTGCCACAGATAAACGGTACTTTTCTTGATATTAAAGCTAATGAGTTTAAAACGATCTATTCGGATGCCGCCGCATTTATCCCATCCTTAAAAGATATAAAAAGCCCTGATCTCCGGCAGTTAGGTACGGTATTATTTTCCGGGAATTTTACAGGCTTTATCAGGGACTTTGTAACATTCGGCACCATTCAAACCGCTTTGGGAACCGTAAAGGCCGATTTGAATATGAAACTTCCTCAAAATGGCTCACCTGTATATTCCGGCACGGTCTCATCAGCCGGGTTTAATGCAGGTAAACTTTTGCAGGATGACAATATAGGATATGTGAGCCTGAACAGTACTTTAAAAGGGGCCGGGTTTAAACCAGGCAGCGGAAATATTGCATTGGATGCCAGCGTTAAGTATATCGATTATAAGAAATACCGTTACCAGGATATAACTGTAGATGGCGAGCTTAACAAAAAGATTTTTGACGGAACATTGATTGTTAATGATCCTAATGCTCATTTGAACCTGAATGGTTTGATAGACTTCAGTAAAGAAAATGCAGCCTTCAATTTTATAGCGAACATTGATACCCTGAATTTTAGAAATATTAATCTGCTTGAGGATAACATCGCCATCCGCGGTAAAATAAATGCCCAGTTTAACGGCAAAAGTATTGATGATTTTTTAGGCAGCGCAAATATATCTGATGCTGCGCTTACCAGGGATGGTTTCCCCTTGTCGTTCGACTCTTTGAGCATTAATTCGGAAATAACAGCAGATGGAAATAAACATCTCAGCATTGCTTCAAATGAGTTTGCTGCAGACCTTCTCGGCACTTTTAATATACGGGATCTGCCCAATTCCGTTACGGCCTTTTTAAGCAAGTATTATCCATCGTATATCAAAAAGCCATCCAAAGCAGTACCAGGGCAGTCTTTTACTTTTGATATAAGAACCAATAATTTTGATGAGCTGGCGACGATACTGGACAGCAGCCTGTTTGGCTTTAGCAATAGCCGCATAAAGGGAAGTATTAATACTGCAAACAACAGCCTGGAACTGGATGTAAATGTTCCTTATTTCAAATTCAGGCAGTTTGATTTTTCAAATGTTGCAATTGATGCCGAGGGAAACTATGACAGCCTTACCTTATATGGAAGCGCATCTAATATTACTATAACCGACAGTCTTAAAGTGCAGCTGGCCACTTTCAACATCAATGCGGGTAACGATGTATCAAAAGTGAGTATATATGTGGGGGGTAACAAAGCAGTGGACCAAAGCCGCCTGAATGCGACAGTGAACACTTATAGCAATGGCGTAGGTATAAAGTTTGCGCCATCCAGTTTTATGATCAATGGAAAGACCTGGAGCATAGAAGATAACGGCGCTTTGGAATTTAGAAAAAATTATCCTGCGCATGGGCAACTCGTATTACGGGAAAGTTTGCAGGAAGTGAAGATCGAAACGACCCCCTCTGATATCGGCGGCTGGAACGATGTAGGCGTTACCCTTAAAAACCTGAATCTGGGCGATATTGCGCCATATTTTATGCCCAACAACAGGCTGGAGGGATCGGTTGATGCACAGGTACTCATTGAAAATCCAGGCCCGCAAATGAAGATCAGCTCGCAGGATTTTACCGGAAAAGCGATAAGGCTGGACAATGATTCCATCGGCGATATGAATGCTGTTGCGATATTTGATATGCCAACAAAAGAACTGACAGTAAATGGCAAAACCCTTGGAACCGCGGAAAAAAGTCTTGCCTACAATGTGCACCTGTATCTTAAAGATGCTGAAAGCCAGGCCAATAATATTATTGCTTTAAAAGCCAGTCATTTTGATTTAAAATATATTGACCGTTTTTTAAATTCCCTTTTTTCTGATCTTAGCGGAGATATAACCGGCGATTTCGACATCAAAGGCCCGTTAAATTCATTAACTGTTGCGGGCAAAGGGAAACTGCACAATGCAGGGCTGCGCGTAAAGTTTACACAATGTTACTATAAAATACTGGACAGGGATATCGAACTGAGCGAAAATGAAATTAATCTGAACGGTATTGTATTGCAGGACACTATAACCGGTAATCCTGTTTACCTTACAGGAAGCATACTGCACAGTTCTTTTAAAGATATGTTTTTTGATATTACTGTATCAACACGTAAACCGGGCACAAGTGATAGAAAAAATAACCAGCCTGTGCAGGTGCTGAATACTTCTTATGCTGATAACAAAGTATTTTACGGCAATGTAAGAGCAACCGGTTCTTTTGTATTGATAGGCCCCGAAGACAATACCTATATGAAAATTGATGCAATTGCATCTGATGATAATGACGGCACTTTTACTATTGCATCCTCCAACAGCCGTGCAGGTAAAATGCCCGACTGGCTGGTGGAGAAAAAATATGGCACCGAAATATCGGACAGTGCCGGCCATTCCAAAGAAGCGTCGAATGTAACCTATGACCTGGACATAACCGCCAATCCCAAAGTGCTGATGAAGTTTGTGATGGATGATTTAACAGGCGACCAGATTGTAGGGCGGGGCTCCGGCACTTTAAATATCCGTTCGGGCAGCTCCGAGCCGCTTGCTATAAAAGGCAGGTTAGATATACAGGAGGGTAATTATAATTATACGTTTAAATCTTTCTTTCCCAAACCATTTGAAATTATAAAAGGTACCGAGAATTATATTTCCTGGACAGGCGATCCCTTAAAGGCCAACATTAACATACAGGCGAAATACAAGGCAGAGCGGGTGAGCTTTGCTCCCCTGGCAGGTGTAACGATTGATAACAGCTATGCCAATACCCGGGAAAATGTATATGTATATGCAACGCTTACCGGCCAGTTGTTTAAGCCGGATTTTAAATTTGAATTGCAGTTAGATCCCAACAGCCGCTACAACAACGATTTTAATGTTACTAACGCCCTGCAGCAGATTGAGCGAAGCCAGACGGAAGTGACAAGGCAGGTTACCTACCTGATCGTTTTCAATAGCTTTGCTTCGCCTGAAACAGGTGTGTCAAACATCGGGATAGGTGCAGCGGTAAATGAACTTACGTACAATACCATTTCCAGCCTGTCGGGTTTGTTCTTTAATGAGATCAACAAAAAGCTGAACAATGCACTCGGATCGATACTGGGCTCCAACGTAAGTGTCGTATTCAGCGGGTCAGTATACAACCGCAATGTATTGGGCACTTCCTCAACCGATTTTAATATTAACCAGGCCAATGTAAACGGCGCACTACTGGTGCCTTTGTTTAAAGACAGGTTAGTCATTTCGCTGGGCAGCTCCCTCGAAGTACCCTTGCAATCCACGTTGCAGCAAACCGTTCAGTTCCTGCCCGATGTTACGGCAGAGTGGCTGCTTAACCCAAGCGGCAGCATCAGGCTGAACCTGTTTTACAGGGAAAACCTGGATTATCTTACCACCTCTAACTCCGGCGCGGCAAGGCTTAAAAGAACCGGCGGAGGCATTTCTTTTAAAAAGGAATTTAATAATTTAAGAGAGGTTTTTATAAATGTAAGGAAGCGTGCCGAGCGGCAGGCCAACAGGGAAAGTACTGCTGCAAATAACGCCGATTCGACCCAAAGAGTACAGCCTGTAACTATCGAAAAGAAAGAGGACTCCTTAATACCTGAAACGGTACCTCAAAAAGAACCGTGAGGACAGTGTCTGACCGTCCCGGTCTGACACTATTACAACAGGTGTCTTTGCGGACCGAACGCTTACCCATTTCAGCTTTTGATTCCGGGTTCAATGGTGTACAAATTGGACTATTTTAATTGTCAAAATGGGACAGCTATAATGGAAATCAGGATGGTGTTTAGATTAAAATAGCCCCTAAACTTACGTTATTTTAACTCAACGCTTGCTTCCACGGGAAAATGATCTGAGGGAAATTTACCAAAATAAGTATCCGTTAAAATACCCCATTTAACAGCTTTGAACTGGCTGGTTATAAAAATATGATCAATTACTTCATAATCATTAAGCGATTTGCCGAAACCATTGAACGATGAATTGTTAGCATAAGGATGCTGAACCTCTTTATAACTATCCCTCACAAGGTCCGAGCCTGCAATAATTTTATACGGTTCCGTTTCGCGGCCGGCATTGAAATCACCGGTCAATATTGCCGGACTGCCTTTAGTGATCTCTTTTATTTTATTAAGCATGAGCTTGCTGCTTTCTACCCGCGCAACCTTGCCCTGGTGATCAAAATGAACATTAAAAAAATAAAACCGCTTCTTTGATTTTTTATCCTGTAAATATACCCATGAACAGATGCGGTTACAACAGGTCGCATCCCAGCCGGGCCCTGGTTTATCCGGTGTTTCAGAAAGCCAGAAATCACCTGAAGCTAACAGGCTGAACAGCTCTTTTTTATAAAAAACAGCAGCATGCTCTCCACGGGTGGCTCCGTCGTCCCGGCCTTTACCATAGCAGGCATATTCCGGTAGCTCCCTTAACAGATCTTCTAACTGGTTAAGCAAACCTTCCTGTGTGCCAAAAATATCAAAGTCATGATATCGGATCAGGCTGGCTACAGCGGGCATCCTGTCCTTCCACAGATTGCCTGTGTCGTTTTTATTATCAAACCTGAGGTTGTAGGAAGCAAAAAGATAGGATTGCGCTGTACAGTTAAAAGACAATAATAAAATAACAGCTACTGCTACAGTAGGGAACAGTCTTTTTTTAGAAATCATATCAACATTTTTAAATGTAGGCCGCCGGGCGAAAGCGAGTTAAAATAAATAATGAAACCTGCTTCCAATAACCGAAGATAACAACTTATCCGGTATACCGTGGTTGCTGCAACGTTATGATATGATTAAATGAAAAAGTTGCATCGGGCACGGGCATGCATGAAATTAAGCATGCCTGCCATAATAATTTTATTTATACTATTTTAAAAAGATATCCGGAAAAGCTATATATTTAAAGCATCGTATAACTAATTCAAAGCTTATGTTATTTCAAAAATTTAAAACTGTTGTAAAATGAAAAAAATAGGCATTCTGCATGGTAAGGAGCGATCGTTTCCACAAGCATTCATCGAGCGGGTGAACAGCAAAAAAATAGAAGGATTGGTTGCGGAACCTGTACGCATTGATAAAGCCATACAGGGCCAACCAAGTGGCTATACAGTTATTATAGATCGTATTTCCCAGGATGTTCCTTTTTACAGAACCTGGCTAAAGAATGCGGCGCTTACAGGTGCTGCAGTCATCAATAATCCGTTTTGGTGGAGCGCTGATGATAAATACTTCAACAATTGCCTGATGACGCAGATTGGCGTTCCGGTACCCAAAACGGCTATATTGCCTTCCAGCGAAATGCCCGATGATACCGGTACTGAATCATTCAGCAACCTGGCGTATCCGCTTGATTGGGAAGGGATATTTAAAGAAGTAGGTTTTCCGGCCTATATGAAGCCTTTTGCAGGGGGCGGATGGAAAAATGTGTATAAGCTTAACAACAGGGAAGAGTTTTTTGAAAAACATAAAGAGACCGGGCAACTGGTAATGTTGCTGCAGGAAGAAATTATTTTTGAAGAATATTACCGGTGTTATTGTATCGGAGGCAAATATGTGCGTATTATGCCTTACGAACCCCGCAATCCCCATCACTTAAGATACCAGGCGGGTTTTGCGCCAACACCGGAAAAACTACAGGAAATGACGGACATCGTTTTAAAAATAAATCATTACCTGGGATACGATTTTAATACCGTTGAGCTGGCATTACGCGATGGAGTGCCTTATGCGATAGATTTTTGCAATCCGGCTCCCGATGCGGATATTGCAAGTGTGGGTACGGAAAATTTTGAATGGGTGGTAGAAACGGCCGCCACTTTTGCAATTGAAAAAGCCCTCGCAAATAATGGCGGGGATCATCTTACCTGGGGCGAATATGTAAAGCAGCGTGCGGCGAAGGTATGAAGGTGGACAGGGTGCAGCGGCTGGTGAGCTGCAAAGATGGTAAATCATTATTAAATGGGGTGCATCAGCACATTGGCAAATTATCACATTGATCTATGGCATTAAACTATAAAACATTTACCCTGGGGGTAGAGGAAGAGTACATGGTGCTGGATCCCGTAACTTATGAGCTTAAAAGCCATGAACAAAGGATTGTGCAGGAAGGACAGAAAACAATTAAAGATAAAGTAAAGGCAGAAATGCATCAGGCCGTGGTGGAAGTGGGAACAGATATTTGCCAGGATATTGATGAGGCTTACAAAGATGTGGCCCTGCTTCGCAAAACAATTTCCGGTATTGCCGGGGAATTGGGACTTGCGCTTGGTGCTTCGGGCACCCATCCGTTTAGCCATTGGGAAAAACAACTGATCACAGATCATCAGCGTTATAACGAGATCATAGCCGAGCTGCAGGAGGCTGCCCGGAGTAACCTTATCTTTGGTTTGCATGTACATGTGGGTATGGAAAGCAGGGAACTGGCCAATCATATAGCTAATTCTACCCGCTATTTTTTACCGCATATTTTCGCGCTGAGCACTAACTCTCCTTTCTGGGAAGGGCGTGCAACCGGCTACAAGTCCTACCGTACAAAAGTTTTTGATAAATTTCCACGTACCGGCATACCTGATGCTTTTGATAGTATTGAAGCTTATGATAATTATGTGAAGATGCTGATAAAGACCAATTGTATTGATAATGCCAAAAAAATATGGTGGGATCTTCGTGTGCATCCATTCTTCAATACAGTCGAGTTCAGGATATGCGATATACCGATGACCGTGGATGAAACCACAACCATCGCAGCGTTATTTCAGGCCATTTGCGCGCGCATCTATATGTTGCGTAGCAAAAACCTGAACTTTATCCAATATTCGCGCCCGCTGATCAATGAAAATAAATGGCGCGCCAGCCGTTACGGGCTGGACGGCTACCTGATCGATTTTGGAAAAGAAGAAGAAGTAAATACGCGTGCGCTTATTTACGAGTTACTGGACTTTATTAATCCTGTACTGGATCACCTGGGCAGCCGCCACAGGATAGAATATGTTCATAAAATAATGGAGCAGGGCACGGGGGCCGACAGGCAACTGGCTGTTTATGAGCAAACTCAGGATCTTACCCAGGTGACAAAATATATCAGCGACAGTTTCCTGGCAGGCACGTAAGATATTCGGCTATTCCTGTCCCGGGGTTTCCAGCAATAAAACTTCATGAATGGCGCTGAACAGGTATGCACGATTAGTTTCCTGTTCCACACAAACGTAACGTTTGGTACGTTTATTTCCCTTTTTAAATATCCGGCCATCTTTGATCTTAAAGAAGGCGCCGGCCGGCAGGTCTTCAATGAGCTGATATCCATTTTTCCTTACATCATACCTGTACAGGATGCGCTGGAGACTTTCTTCGGAACAGGTAGAGGCGCCGGGGTTGCGAAGCGTGCGTAATAATTCCTGCTCAATATCCGAAGGAAAAATTTTTTGCTCTATAAATTGTGCCAGTATCTGGCTGTATATATTTTTCCATTCTTTTCCATGTGCCTGGATTTTATTTCCAAATTTTTCAAAAGTTACCAGATGGGCCAGTTCATGCAGTAAGGTAATCAGGAATGCATATTTGTTCAGGTTACCATTAACGCTGATACGATGGTTTTTAGTATCGATCTTATGCCGGTAATCACCCAAAACGGAGCCCCGGCTTTTGGCAATGGTAAGATGCACTTTGTAATGGTTAAGATAGGCCACTACAGGTTCATAAGTATGGTCCGGTAAATATTGCGCCAGTTGTTGTAATGGCACTTCTTTTTTAGGCATTCTTATTTTCCCTTAATGCTTTTTTTAAAGAAGAAACTTCAATTACAGAATAGAGCATGTAAATTCCCAGGCACACAAACAGCGAAGGTTTACTTATTGCTCCTTTATTTGTATAAATATATATAAATGCTGCTATTGCACAAGCAAACAGCCTTATAATGAATCCGGCATAAAATACACGTACAAAAACATGCGGGTTAGGATCTTTAATCGCACTTAACCCGCGACGTAAAGTGAAAAAACCAATCAGAAAAAGGATCAGGTTGCCGGTTAAAACCACCCATCTGTCCACCCCGGCGGCAGTTAAAATATCTTTGGCTATAAAAAAGAACGCGCTTAACAATACAAATACCAGGATCATCAATTTTACAGCATTAAAACTTTTATGGGTTGCTTCCATTGTCTTTTTTCTTTCTTCCGGTTTCTTTGATTAATTTATAAAACGTTGATGCTAATACCAGCAAAGGTAAGGCTATGGTTAATAAAGGTGTAATGTGCAGCTTTTCATCCAGCTTTATACCTGCATATACGGCAATCCCTATTAATACAAGCAACTGGGTTGTAAGGCTTAAATAACGCAACCAGGGATTATATTCGTCGTTCTTCAAACTTGTTTATTTATCATAAAACTAAAAAATACAATAATAGCATAAATAATTACGTTAAAATGCAGATTTATTGCAACTTTGAAAAAAATTAATAGATTTATTGAATGAAGAAATCAATACGAATTTTTTGGCGATTATTTTTTTTAGGAGTGGCATTATTTGTGGCGCTTATTCTCATGGCCAATTTCGGCGTTTTTGGTAAAATGCCTTCAATAGAAGAACTGGAAAATCCAACTATTGCCCAGGCTTCCGAGGTTTATGCAAGCGATGGTACCTTAATGGGTAAATATTACCTGCCTTCCGGTAACAGGAGTATAGTAAAGTATAAAGATATTTCGCCTTATGTGATCAGGGCCCTGGTGGCTACAGAAGACAAAAGGTTTTATGAGCATTCCGGTATTGACATCATCGGTACTTTACGTGCTATTGGTTCGGGTGGTACCAAAGGCGGCGGCAGCACCATCACCCAGCAGCTGGCGCTGGCGCTTTTTAATAAGCGTGCAACAAATCCTTTTTTAAGGGTAATGCAGAAACTGAAAGAATGGATTATTGCCGTAAAACTGGAACGTAACTTTACAAAAGAGGAGATACTGGCATTGTACCTGAACGCTGTTCCTTACCCCGACAACGTATATGGTATCAGGAATGCCTCCAAAACATTTTTTCAGAAAGAACCCGGCCAGTTAAGTGTAGACGAAGCGGCATTGCTGGTGGGAAGCATTAACGGCCCCGGTATTTATAATCCCCGCCGCAATCCCAGGGCTTCTATGGACCGGCGTAACCTGGTTCTGGAAAGGATGGCCGAAAACGGAAATATTGCTGCTTCCGAGGCCGGCAGCCTGGAAGCCCAGCCTATAAAGCTGAATTACAAAAAGCCCAGTGAAGATGTAGGCTATGCACCCTACTTTAGGGAAATATTGCGGGATGAAGTTAAAAAAGTTTTGAAGGATATTACAAAACCAGACGGATCATCTTATAATATTTACAACGATGGGCTAAAGATCTATACCACCATCAATCCGGTGATGCAATTATATGCAGAAGAAGCCGTAGCCCAGCAGGCGCCCAGGCTTTACAGGAACATCATCACCAAATCTTACTTTAAGAACGGGGAAGTATGGAAAAAGCATGAGAATGTACTGGAAGCGGCTATGAAAGCCAGTGATCGATGGAAAAACCTTGCCGATGACGGCTTGAGCGATAAAGAAATAAGAGCCTCATTCTTTGAACCAACACAGATGAAGGTTTTCGCCTGGAATGCGCAGCGCTCCAAAGATACCACCATGACGCCTTACGATTCCATAAAGTATCACAGGCTGTTTACGCAAGCCGGGTTTATGGCAATGGATCCCGTAACCGGGGAGGTAAAAGCGTGGGTGGGGGGTATTGATTTCAAAACATTCAAATACGACCACGCCAACATCAACACCAAACGGCAGGTGGGTTCTACCATCAAACCTTTACTTTACGGAGATGCTGTCGAAGACCTGGGCTTCTCTCCCGAGACCTCGGTTGAGGCTTCTGCGCAATACTTTCCGGGTTATGGCTGGGTACCTGCGGGCAAGGGTTGTCGCGGGGGCAGTATGTCAATGGCTCATGCGTTGGCCTTTTCTAATAACTGCGCCAGCGCTTTTATTATTAAGCAACTTACGCCTAAACGGTTTACAGAATTTCTAAAGCACATTAACGTTCCCACGGCGGTATCGGCCTATCCATCTATAGCATTGGGTTCCTGCGAGCTTTCGTTATTTGAAATGATGTGGGCCTATTCTATTTTCGGGGGCAGGGGCTTCTCCACCAAACCGTATTTTATCAGCCGCATTGAAGACCGGAACGGCAATGTGATTAAAAGAATGGATTATACAGCTACGCGCAAAGAAGCCATTAGCGAAGCCACGGCTTATATTATGTCGAGAATGATGCAGGGGCCTGTTGATATTGGCACAGCAAAAGGATTGCGGGCGCGTTTGGGTGCGGCCGAGATGGCAGGTAAAACGGGAACAACCAATGATAACAGCGATGCCTGGTTTATGGGTTTTGTGCCGCAGATGCTGGCCGGTGTGTGGGTAGGAAGCGATGACCGCTTTATCCGGAATGAAGGTTATGGCGGATTGGGTAACGACGCGGCAAGACCGATATGGGAATTCTTTTTCAAGAAAGTATATGCCGATAAAAATCTTGGTATAAACAAAGATGAGAAATTTATTGTGCCCCCTACATTGAATAATGATGCGGTAAGCGCCGATCCGTCGCAGTTTTATATAGATGATGCTGCATCCGAACCAACAGCTGCCGGCGAAGATATGGGTGTGGGCACCGAGCAGGATTATATGCAGGATAATAATGAGTATATCGGACCGGAATCAGCGCCATTACCTGGGGATGCTAATAAAAATAAAGTGAAAACACAGCCGGAAAAGGATTCCAGCATCAATAAAAAAGTTACTAAAGAAAAAACTATTGGTTCGCAGGAAGAATCTAAAAAGAAAAAAGGACTGTTCAAAAAATTATTTGGTAAAAAAGAGGAATAAAATCTTACACATACAACAAAAATAAAAACACCGGCCCTGAAGCGCCGGCGTTTTTATTTAGGCGTCGCCGTCCTGCCAAACAAACGCTTCACTATAACTTTTTAAAACAATGCTGCAAAACAACGATTATGAAATATACTTTTTACATTGCAGTATAAGTTCCGGATATGCATTCATATAAGTGTTTATTGGGCTGGTTTTTTATAATCGGGGTATTGAATTGTTCAGATATATGCGGACAGCTGCCGGTATATAAAGACAAAACCCAGCCGGTGGAAAAGCGGGTGGCCGATTTGCTGGGGAGAATGACCCCTGAAGAAAAGTTCTGGCAATTATTTATGGTGCCCGGTGATCTGGAGAATGCAAGGCCGGGTCAATATAAAAATGGCATTTTTGGGCTGCAGGTAAGCGCTAAGGCAAAGGGCGATGCTGCGGGTCAGCTGTTAACCTATAATACAAATGAAGATGCTTTGCTGGTCATTAAAAAGATAAACAGTATTCAGCAATTCTTTGTGGAAAAAACCAGGCTGGGTATTCCCATCATTGCTTTTGATGAAGCGCTCCATGGCCTGGTAAGAAGCGAGGCTACTGCATTTCCCCAGGCAATTGGCCTTGCAGCTACCTGGAATACAAGTCTTGTGCACAAAGTGGCTGCCGATATTGCAGCGCAGGTAAGACAGCGTGGTATCAGGCATATCTTATCGCCGGTGGTGAACATTGCTTCAGATATAAGATGGGGCAGAACGGAGGAAACTTATGGTGAAGATCCGTTTCTTGTTTCGTCAATGGGTGTGGCCTTTGTCAGCGGATTAGAAAAACAGGGCGTTATTGCAACGCCTAAGCATTTTGTGGCG
>JASGEW010000081.1:0-25212 GCA_047606125.1 Niabella sp.
CAAACTGGTAATGCGCTGTTCGTTTGGTATTATTAACGCAGGAAGAAATTCTGCATAACCTGATACCGACTTTCAGTAGGGCGCCTAATCAATAAGGTGATGACAAAAAGGATCGTCACCCCGAGTTAATGATTTGCGGTGCACAATCAATGATGCAATGACAATAAGTATCGTCATCTCGAATGGAACGAAGTGGAATGAGAGATCTCTTTGTTCAGCAGACTTCTCCCTGCGGTCGAAGTGACGATTGATTATTAGCATGTTGCAAACATGTCATTGGCATACGAAGTGAGGGGTCTGCCTCTTTTCAGCAGATTCCTTCCCGATAAATCATCGGGATAGGAATGACGACTACCATGTAATGGATTCTCAACACATACAACACTGTGTCATTGGCACCGAAGGGAGCAATCTCCTGAATTTGGGAGATGCCTCTTTGTCCCGTGAAGCGGGACTCATCCGGAATGACGATAAAAAATTAGCATTAGATTTCAAATATTTACACAGCATGTCATTGGCATAGTTATCGGGGTCATTAGCCAATAGCAAGAATGTTTACCGGGAGGTAAAATCTGCCTATTTATCATTATAATACCCCATTGCAGAAACAATTGTTACCGTAACAATGTTTTCTGTAATCCCAAACTTTCCCATATATCGTCAGGATTTACTTTGATACTTTTTTGCTTTTCGGCGCACCTTATTTTTGCTACAAATTCAGGATTATACAGGCTTTTAGCC
The DNA here is from genome assembly GCA_047606125.1 of Niabella sp. Classification (GTDB taxonomy): domain Bacteria; phylum Bacteroidota; class Bacteroidia; order Chitinophagales; family Chitinophagaceae; genus Niabella. The sequence goes on from JASGEW010000081.1 coordinate 742, forward strand.
GGTACGATTTCAATTTCCTTTTCTTTTTCAGAAAAGGCTTCTATAAAAGCCATAAAAGATTTTCCAACTTTCGAACGCTCGTTTATTTTTAAAGTTACCATTGTCATAGCCATAATAAGAACTTGTTTAAACTTCAAAATGTTCTTTTTTGAGTAAAACACAACGACTTAACGACACAAATGTTTCACAACGTTGTGCTTTCGCTGTGTTACCGGTGCCGTTGTGGTCTCTTTCACGATCTATAATTATGGGGAATTTCTTTATAATATTAATAATGCATCTCCATAGCTAAAGAACCTGTATTTGTCTTTAATAGCTTTTTTATATGCTTCCACAGCCAGGTCGTAACCGGCAAATGCGCTGGTCATGATCATCAGGCTGGTTTTGGGTAAGTGGAAATTGGTAACCAGTGCGTCGGCAATATTGAACTCGTAGGGAGGGTGAATAAACATGTTGGTCCAGCCTTCGGACGGCTTCAGTAATTTCTGTGCGGTAAAAGAAGATTCCATAGCGCGCATGGTAGTGGTGCCAATAGAGCAAATGCGGTGACCGGTTTCTTTTGCTTTGTTTACAATTTTACAGGCCTGCTCTTCAATATGATAATATTCTGCATCCATTTTATGTTTGCTCAAATCTTCCACTTCAATTGGCCGGAAGGTGCCCAGGCCGGTGTGCAAAGTGATTTCAGCAAAGCGGATACCCTTTATTTCTAATCTTTTGATCAGTTCACGGCTGAAATGCAGCCCAGCGGTAGGGGCAGCTACGGCTCCCTCGTGTTTGGCATACACCGTCTGGTAGCGCTCTTTATCTTCCTCGTCTGGTTTACGCTTAATATATTTGGGCAGCGGGGTTTCTCCCAGTGCCTCAAGCTGTGCGCGGAAGCTGTCTTCATCTTTATCCCATAAAAATTTAATGGTACGGCCACGGCTGGTAGTGTTATCGATCACTTCTGCAACCAGCTCCTCATTATCTCCAAAATATAATTTATTACCCACGCGGATTTTCCGGGCGGGATCAACGATCACATCCCAAAGGCGGTTGGGTTTGTTTAATTCGCGTAGCAAAAACACTTCGATTTTGGCGCCTGTTTTTTCTTTACGTCCATACATCCGGGCGGGAAAAACCTTTGTGTTGTTTACCACAAATACATCCTTATCATCGAAATAGTTAAGAATATCACGAAAATGCCTGTTTTCAATTTCTCCGGTATGACGATGTACGACCATCATTCGGGCATCTTCTCTTTTTTTAGCTGGGTGTTGGGCGATAAGGTTAAGGGGCAGGTCAAATTGAAATTGTGAAAGCTTCATGTAGAGTATACTTTTTTATTGTTGCAAAACCAACAGGGGGAGACGAAGAAGCTGGAGTTGGTAGTAAAATATATCTGGAAATCAAACATATTTATCCTGCCGAGCCCCGGTCTTACGGCACCGGTTTTCGATTTTGTGGGTGCAAAGGTAGTATATTTTTTACATATTGTATATTTATTTTTTGTAATCAGACAGGCTGTGGTATGGCTGCTATCAGTCTTTGGGTATATGCACTCTTTGGATGTTCGTATATTGCATCAGCTGCACCCGTCTCCTCAATCCTGCCTTTATTCATTACAATAATGCGGTTGCTGAAATAACGAACCACGCTAAGATCGTGACTAATAAAAACAATGGTGAAGCCGAACTCTTTTTTCAGATCGTTCAGAAGATTAAGCACCTGCGCCTGCACGCTCACATCCAATGCCGATACCGATTCATCGCAAATAATAAAAGCAGGCTCCAGGGCCAATGCACGGGCAATTACGATGCGCTGCCTCTGGCCGCCACTAAATTCGTGCGGGTAACGATCGTAATGTTCAGGTTGCAGGCCAACCTTCCCGAGCAGGGTGATCACTTTATCTTTCCTGTCTCTGGCGGATTTAATAAGGTTATGCACTGCTAAGGGCTCTTCTATAGCCGCGCCAATTTTTTTGCGGGGATTAAGGGAGGAATAAGGATCCTGGAAAACGATCTGCAGGTGGCGTCTCAATGCTCTAAGCTCCCGGCGTGTATAAACATGGAGATCATTTTCCCTGTAGAAAATTTTCCCTGCTGTGGCGGGTATCAATTGCAGCAATGTTCGCCCAAGCGTAGTTTTACCGCAACCGCTTTCACCTACAATGCCAAGTGTTTCATTTTCATAAACTGTAAAGCTGATATTATCTACTGCTTTTGTAAACGAAACAGGCCGGCCCAGCCAGTTTTTCCTGTTGGGAAAATGTACTGAAAGGTTTTGTACATCTATTAAGGCCTTTTGTTCGTTGCCGGAGGCGACAGTATATTGGTTCGAAGCGTCTTCGCTTCGAGCAGCAGTGTTATTTTTTGAGCCGGCAGCCAGAAAATCGCTTACCACCGGCAGTCTTTCTCCCCGTTTATGATTTACAGGCCTGCAGGCAATAAGCGCCTGCGTATAAGGCTCCTTTGGATGAGCGAAAATGTCTTTTACCGATCCCTGCTCAATGATCGCTCCTTTATACATTACGGCGGCCCGGTCTGCAATTGCTGCCACCACTCCGAGGTCGTGGGTAATAAAGATCACGCCCATCCCTGTTTCCTGCTGCAGCTCTTTGATCAGTTCCAAAACATTTTTCTGCACGGTTACATCCAGGGCAGTTGTAGGCTCATCACAAATAAGCAATGCTGGCTTGCAGCACATAGCCATGGCGATCATCACTCTTTGTTTCTGACCGCCGCTTAGCTGGTGCGGATAACGGTTGTAAATGGATACGGGGTCGGGCAGCTTCACTTTTTCAAACCACTCAATGGATAATTGTTTCGCCCGCTGCTTTGAGATCTGGTGATGAATTAATAAAGCTTCGCTAACCTGTTGGCCGCAGGTGAATACAGGATTAAGCGATGTCATCGGCTCTTGGAAAATCATGGATATCTTATTACCGCGGATATCCTGTAAGGTATCTTTTGAAGCAGTTACCAGGTCGGTCACTTTATTGTCTTCCTCACTGAATAAAATTTTACCGTTAGCGATAATTGCCGGTGGGGATGGCAGCAGCTGCAGTATGGAAAGGGAGGTTACTGATTTGCCCGAGCCACTTTCGCCCACCAGCGCAACGATCTCACCTTTATGTATAGTGAGGGAAACATTTTTTACTGCATGATTAACGCGCCTCTCGTTTACAAAGTTGATCGATAAATTTTGTATGGATAAAAGTGCGTCTCCCATTATTTTTTTACTACACTCAATACTTTTATATTCAGTTTTTTGGCCGGGGTGGGATAATAGGCCATGCATGCCACACATGGTTTGGACTGCTTGTTATCTATTTCAAAATAAAATTCATCCCCCTCTTTTAAGTTTGCAGGAAGATCACAGGGATTTTTGATGCCAAAAGCATTTTTGTAAGTTTTATTAGTTTGTGGGTTGGTCCATGATGCCTCTACCATAGAAGTGTCTATTGCTCCTTCAATAATGCTGAATGTATAATTGGAGCATAAGGCCTTCACTTCAAAACGGGCTTTTAATTTGCTGCCCGAGTTGCTTTTGGACACCGGGTGACAGGAAATTAAAATGAAAGCGAAAAGGATGACTGTTATTTTCAGGGATTTCATTTGTTATTTATTAAGTTCAATTTCCATATTCTGGTAATTTAAAATTAAAACCTCAGATGCCTGATAGTTTGCCCGTTGTCCTTCAGCTGCCTCAGGGAATTGATGCCGATTTTTAAATGCTTCTCAACAAAATTTGCGGTAACTTTTTTGTCGCTATCTTCTGTTTTAACCCCTTCGGGGATCATGGGCGAATCGCTTACCAGCAGCAATGCCCCGGTGGGCACCTGGTTATAGAACCCAACAGTAAAGATAGTCGCGGTTTCCATGTCAATAGCGTAAGCCCTTATTTTTTTCAGGTATTCTTTAAACTCCTCGTCATGCTCCCATACCCGGCGGTTGGTTGTGTACACCGTGCCCGTCCAGTAGTCTGTTTTCGCTTCGCGGATGGTAGTGCTTACCGCTTTTTGCAAAGCAAATGCCGGTAGCGCAGGTACTTCGGGTGGAAAATAATCGTTGGACGTTCCCTCGCCTCTTATTGCAGCAATGGGCAGAATAAGGTCGCCTACTTTATTGCGTTTTTTTAAGCCGCCGCACTTACCCAAAAATAAAACAGCTTCGGGTTTAATGGCAGTCAGCAGATCCATTACGGTGGCCGCGGTAGGGCTGCCCATCCCGAAATTGATGATGGTGATATTGTCGGCTGTAGCGCACTGCATAGGCTTATCCTGGCCAATAATTTCTACTTTGTTCCATTCGGCGAACATGGCGACATAGTTGCTGAAATTGGTCAGCAGAATGTATTTGCCAAAATTTTTAAGGCTTTCCCCCGTATAGCGGGGCAGCCAGTTTTCTACTATATCCTGTTTTGTTTTCATTTATGCTAAATTAAACTTTTATTTTTGGACTGATGATCCTTATTGAATATCCACGACCCGATTTTAAGATCGAGCATAGAAATGGCCAGCCATACATTTTTGACAATATTCGCCGGAAATGGTTGCTGTTACAGGATGAAGAATGGGTGCGGCAAAATTTTGTGCAGTACCTGTTGCAGGTAATGCAATATCCCAGGTCTTTAATTGCCCTGGAAAAAGAAATTTACCTGGGCGAATTAAAAAAGCGCTTTGACATTCTTGTATATGATTACAACCACAAGCCCTGGCTGCTGGTAGAATGTAAGGGTAATAAAATACCTATTACTGAAAGTGTATTGCATCAGGTATTAAGATATAATATAAGCATGCCTGCTGAGTATTTGGTGCTCACCAACGGCAATCATAATTATGGCTGGAAAAAAGAAAACGGGCAACTGACCGCGATCAGTTCCTTACCGGAATTTCTCACTCACTGCTGATGCTTTGCTTTCGGGTGCATACGTATAAAAACCTTCGCCGCTTTTTACGCCCAGTTTGCCGGATGCGACCATATTGACCAGCAAAGGGCAGGGCGCGTATTTGGGATTGCCAAATCCCTCGAACAATACCTGCAAAATAGAAAGGCATACATCAAGGCCAATAAAATCGGCTAACTGCAAAGGTCCCATAGGGTGAGCCATGCCCAGTTTCATAATGGTGTCGATGGCTGTAACATCTGCAACGCCTTCCTGCAGGGTGTAAACAGCTTCATTGATCATGGGCATCAAAATGCGGTTAGCTACAAAGCCCGGATAATCGTTGGCAATAGCAGGCGTTTTTCCTAATTGTTTGCTTAACTCCACAATAGTGCCGGTAACATCATTGCCGGTACTGTATCCATTGATCACTTCCACTAATTTCATTACCGGTACCGGGTTCATGAAATGCATCCCTATTACCTGCTGAGGCCGCCGGGTGGCCGCCGCTATTTTAGTAATGGATATAGACGAAGTGTTGGTGGCGAGGATGCAGTCCCGGGGAGCAGCTTCATCTATTTGCCTGAAAATTTTAAGCTTCAGCTCCTGGTTTTCGGTTGCAGCTTCTATCACTAAGTGCGCATCAGATACACCTTTCGAAATATCTGTTTCCGTTAAAATATTACTTAGTGTGGCTTGTTTTTGCGCTTCATTTATTTGTCCTTTATTTACTTGCCGGTCCAGGTTTTTACTGATTGTATGCATCGCTTTTTCAAGCTGGGATTCAGCAATATCTGTCAGTATTACCTTAAAGCCATGTTGGGCAAAAACATGAGCAATGCCGTTGCCCATAGTGCCGGCTCCGATAACCGATACGTTTTTTATCATGCTATGAAATTTTATCGTTAGACCTGTAAACAAAAATAGTAAAGCGCCGGAGTTATCGCTGCAATATTATTTATGTTAAGTTTGCGCAATGAAGCTTAAAAATAAGAACGTCTACCTGTTGTTATTATTAATAGCCGCCATTTTTGTTGTTTACAGGTATTACAGGCCTGTGGTTGCTGATAAAGTGGCTAAGGCTGACGCTTCTTCCAATAACAATCTTCGGGATATTAAGCAGCTTACCAGGGAAAGTGTGGTAGTGCCCTATATAAGAGCACATCACCAATTGCCCGGATATTATATAACAAAAAGCAGTGCCAGGGCACAGGGCTGGGATCCGGCTGCCGGCAATTTATGTGAGGTATTGCCCGGTAAAGCTATTGGAGGCGATGTTTTTTCAAACAGGGAAGGCAGTTTGCCGGGCAGCACCGGCCGGAAATGGTTTGAAGCGGATTTAAACTATGATTGTGCACATCGCAATGCCGACAGGTTATTATATTCAAGCGACGGCCTGATATATGTTACTTATGATCACTATAAAAGTTTCCGGCAAAAATGAAACAGGTACAATTTGACTTTGAAAGGATAGGGACAATAGACGACTTTTATGCAGTCGCAAAAAAACAACTGGACCTGCCTGAATATTTTGGCAATAACCTCGATGCCCTTTGGGATTGCATTACAGGGCATATAGCCTTGCCGGTATCCGTAAGTTTTAAAAATATGTCTATGAATCAACTGGAAACCTTCGACAAACTGATCGCATTATTTGAAGAGGCCGCCACTGAACTGGAGGATGATTTTTCTTTTGAATATTACCTTAAGAAATAATAAAAAAGTTTGCTTTTGCCCCGTCATAATAGTTTTATTAATTTAGCGCACTCAAAAATTGATACTGGAGGTTATGATAACTATTACTTTTCCCGATGGAGCAAAGAAAGAATTTGAAGCGGGCATTACAGCCCTCGATATTGCAAAATCGATATCGGAAGGGCTGGCCCGTAAAGTGATTGCCGCGAATGTAAATGGCGAAGTGTGGGATGCTACGCGCCCTATTACCGCCGACGCCAGCCTGGTGTTACTGACGTGGAATGATACAGATGGGAAAAAAACCTTCTGGCACTCTTCGGCGCATTTAATGGCCGAAGCGGTGGAAGCTGCTTTCCCCGGCGTTAAATTCTGGGTGGGGCCGGCTTTGGATTCAGGAGGATTCTATTACGATATGGACCTGGGCGACAGAAAGCTGTCCGAAGAAGATCTGGCTGCCCTTGAAAAGAAGATGAACGAACTGGCCAAAACCAATAGTTCCTATATCAGGAAAGAAATACCCAAAGCAGAAGCCGTTCAGTATTTTACTGAAAAAGGAGATGAGTATAAGCTGGATCTTTTAAGTAACCTGAATGATGGTGAAATTACCTTTTACAGCCAGGGTAATTTTACAGATCTGTGCCGCGGCCCACATATTCCAGGCACAGGCATTATTAAAGCAATCAAGCTTACCAGCGTTGCAGGCGCTTACTGGAAGGGCGATGAAAAAAACAAGCAACTAACCCGCGTATATGGGATTACTTTCCCTTCCCAAAAGGAGCTGGACGAATACCTGGCCATGCTTGAAGAAGCTAAAAAGCGCGACCACCGTAAGCTGGGTAAGGAACTGGGTATTTTTACCATGGATGATATGGTAGGACAGGGGCTGCCGCTATGGTTGCCGAATGGAACAGTTATTATTGAAGAACTTGAAAAGCTGGCCAAGGAAACAGAACAGGATGCAGGATACAAAAGGGTAGTGACGCCTCATATTGCCAAAGAAAGTATGTACCTGACCAGCGGGCACCTGCCTTATTATGCAGACAGTATGTACCCTCCGATGGAGCTGGATGGGGAGAAATACTATCTCAAAGCAATGAACTGCCCGCACCATCATAAAATATTTGATGCAGAACCTAAAAGCTACCGCGATCTGCCTTACCGTATTGCGGAATATGGTACCTGCTATCGTTACGAGCAAAGCGGGGAATTGTTTGGCCTGATGCGGGTGCGTTGCCTGCACATGAATGATGCGCATATCTATTGTACCAAGGAGCAGTTTGCTGATGAGTTCCGTGCCGTGAATGATATGTATTTAAAATACTTCAAAATATTTGGCATTGAAAAATATATTATGCGTTTAAGCCTGCACGATCCGGAGAAACTGGGGCAGAAATATATTAATGAACCGGAACTCTGGCTGGAAACAGAGGAACTGGTGAGAAGCGTGCTGAAGGAAAGTAATATTCCATACGTAGAGGTGAAAGGCGAAGGAGCTTTTTATGGGCCCAAGATCGACGTGCAGATCTGGAGCGCGATTGGCAGGGAGTTTACCCTGGCCACCAATCAGGTGGATTTTGCCCAGGGACGCCGGTTTAAGCTTAGCTTTACCAATCAGCATAATGAGCCGGAAGTGCCGCTGATCATTCATCGTGCGCCATTAGGAACGCATGAGCGGTTTATCGGGTTTTTACTGGAACACTATGCCGGTAAGTTCCCGGTTTGGCTGGCGCCGGTACAGGTAAAAGTATTACCGATCAGCGATAAATTTTTACCGTATGCAAAAGAAGTGGAAAAGAAGCTAAAGCGTGCCGGAGTGCGTGCAGAAGTAGATGACCGGAATGAGAAGATCGGCAAAAAAATACGGGATACCGAACTGTATAAAATACCCTATATGCTTGTGGTGGGAGAAAAAGAGATGAATGAGCACCAGGTATCGGTGCGCCGGCAGGGTAAAGGCGATGCGGGAACTAAAGGTGTGGATACCTTTATGGAAGATCTTTTAAAAGAGATAGAAAGCAAAAGCAGCGATAATTAATGTAGCAGGCCGCAAAGTAATGGAAACTAATGAAGCCCTTACTTATTCTGTTGATCACTTTTGGTATTGCAATAATCATTACCAGCATTTCCGGAGCAGGAAACGGGATCGCGTTGGCGGGACGGATCGCTATGGCTGTGATGTTGTTTTTTACGGCTATCGCGCATTTTAAAGTAACAAAAGGTATGGCTATGATGTTACCACCATTTGTTCCGTATAAAAAAGGAATGGTACTGAGTACCGGTATTGTGGAGTTTGCAGCAGCAGCGGGGTTGCTAATACCCTCTTTGCAAATAACAACAGCCTGGCTGTTGATTCTATTCTTCATATTCATATTACCGGCAAATATTTACGCAGCTACCAGGAAAGTGGATTATGAAAAAGGCACGTATAACGGGAAGGGCGTAAATTATCTTTGGTTCAGGGTGCCCCTGCAATTGCTTTTTATCATCTGGACATACTATTTTGCCATATACCGGCCAGGTAGTTAAACGGCAGATCAGTTTCCTGTATTTGAGCAGGATTACCTGCATGACTGTTTCTGCTACCAAAATTACTGTTTGGGTAACAGGAGGCTTTATGTTGGTTCAGCTTCATTATCTTTGACCTGTGAGCAATGACGCATAAAATAAAATGTTTAGAATGGGCGCAATATTCTGTTTAAAAAAGCGTCCAAATATCTTTACTTTGGAAAAACATTTCTTGCCCTGAAAAAAACCTGATTCAGCAAAAAGTTGTAATCAGTTAAAACAAATTCAAAATATAGTTGTTATAATAGTTTTTTTGCAAGTTGCATTTGTCGGCAGGTACTTTAGGGAAAAATATGTTTTATGATTTATTGTTTTGAGAGGATTAAATTTATAAAGAAGCTGACAGTCGTTAGTGTCGTAATTGTTTCATCAGCGATCCCTGTTTTTGCACAAGCCCAAACCGGGGATAGTTTGCAGGAAGCGGCGACACTTCCCGCAATCATTCACTATGCGCTGATAAATCAGCCGGCAGTAAAGCAGGCCGCCATCGACCAGGACATTACTGATCTTCAAATCAAAAATAAACTGGCCGACTGGTATCCCCAGCTTAATTTAGGCTACACCTATCAAAGAAATTTTCAATTGCCCGTTAGCGTGGTCGGGGGCAGTCCTATTCATTCGGGGGTATATAACTCCTCTGTAGTACAGGTTACCGGCACACAAAATATATTTAACCGGGATGCCCTGCTGGCAAGCCGTACTAAAACGGATGTAAAGCTGGTAGCAGAAAAGGAAACCGAAGACGTAAAAATCAGCCTTGTAGCCAACGTATCAAAAAACTTTTACGATCTGCTGGCCACAGAGCAGCAAAGAAAAGTGACTGATGAAAATATCGTAATGCTTTCGAGAAGCTTAAAAGATTCACGCGCCAGGTATGATGCCGGCCTTGCAGACAAAACCGATTATCAGCGTGCCACTATTGCCTTAAACAATGCAATTGCTTCTAAAAAAGAAATTGAGGAAAGCCTGAATGCGAAACTGGCCAATTTAAAATACCTGATCAATTATCCGGCAGAAAAACAGCTGCGCCTGCAATATGACAGCGCCACGCTTGAAAACGAAATTCACATGGATACGCTGAAAAAAGCGAATTATACCAACAGGGTCGAGTATCAGAGGCTGCAGGCACAGTTGAGACTGCAGCTGGCTAACGTTGCGTATAATAAGTGGAGTTATATTCCCACTGTTTCGGCAAACGGGGCTTATAATCTCAGCTTTCTGAATAACCAGTTTGCAAAATTGTATAACACCACCTATCCTAACTCGTACGTTGCGCTTACTTTGGCGTTCCCTATATTCCAGGGAGGCAAAAGAAAGAATAACATTGTTATAGCAGAGAAGCAGGCCAGCCAGGCGCAGCTGAGCATTGTAGATTTTATTAACCAGGCAAACAGCGAGTATGTAACAGCAATGGCTCAGTATAAAGCAAGTATGGCCAACTATCTTGCTTTAAAGGAAAATATGGAACTGGCCGCCGATGTGTACAGGATCATCGACCTTCAATACAAGGAAGGTATTAAAACCTATCTTGAACTGATCACGGCACAAACCGATTTACGATCGGCACAGATCAATTATTTTAATGCAGTGTATAGCCTTCTAAGCAGCAAAATAGATGTACAAAAAGCAGAAGGCGCCATACAGGTTAAATAAGCAAACTAAAAAAATATGCAAACAGGGTTTAAAAGAATTACGTTCTATACTTTTTTGTTACTTGGGCTGGCTGCCTGTAAAAGTAAGCAGCAGGCCTCCCCGCCGCCAAATGCACCGGTTCCTGTAACCACGGTTAAGGTAACCGAAAGTGGCATGGCGACTTATTATGACGAATACCCGGCAACCCTGGTTCCTTTAAACCAGTCTGAGATCAGGCCGCAGGTGACGGGGTATATTACCGGTATTTATTTTACCGATGGGGGTAAAGTGGCAAAAGGCCAGAAGTTGTACGCCATCGATCAGCAAACCTACCAGGCTAATTATGAGGCAGCCCTGGCAGATGTGGCCGTGCAGGAAACCAACCTGATCAAAGCGCAAAAGGATGCGGACCGGTACCATGCCCTGGACAAACAGGATGCGGTGGCAAAACAACAGGTGGATTATGCCGATGCAGCCCTGGCCGCAGCGAAAAAGCAGGTAGCGGCAGCAAGGGCCTCGGCCAATGCCGTTCGCTCTAATGTGCGCTTTGCAACGATTTACGCGCCTTTCAGCGGAACCATTGGTATTTCGCAGGTACGTATGGGGACTTCCGTTGTGGCGGGTCAAACCATTTTGAATACTATTTCCACTGATAATCCTATGGCCGTGGATTTTACGATTGATCAAAAAGAAATTTACCGGTTTTCAAAACTTCAGAATGCCAGGGGCCTGATCGACTCTACCTTTACGCTGGCATTCGGTAATGATGTTTATCCGCAGCACGGTAAAATACTGACGATCGACAGGGCGGTGGATCCGCAAACCGGCGCTATAAAAGTAAGGCTGGTATTTCCCAATAATCAGCAACTGCTTAAAGCCGGTATGAGCGCTACCGTACGGGTGCTGAACGCGGCTCCGGGCCGATCCACTATTGTTCCATACAAGGCGGTTACCGAACAACTGGGCGAGTTTTTTGTATATGCCGTAGGAGATAGCAATAAGGTAGAACAACGCAAAGTGACGCTGGGTACGCAAATTGGTCCGAATGTATTAATAAAAGAGGGATTACAGCCCGGGGAAACCATTGTAGTGGAAGGCATTCAAAATTTAAAGCAGGGTTCGGTAATTACTGCAGATACTGCAAAAGTTAAAAAATAAGTTAACCGCTGACAGACCTGGTTTAATTTATAGGCAATAAATAAAAAGTAAGCAGGAACGGCATCATTCACTAAGAATTAAAAGCTGTCATCTGTCATCAGCCAACTGTCATCTTAAATTCCAATTCAATGATCGCAGATGTTTTTATAAAACGGCCGGTAACCGCAATGGTCATATCAATCGTAATTGTTTTGGTTGGTATTATTTCAATACTGACTTTACCGATTGCCCAGTATCCGGATATTTCTCCGCCCACGGTGCAGGTTTCGGGCAACTTTACCGGCGCTGATGCGCAGACAGTGGAACAAACCACCACTACTGCAATGGAAGCGCAGATCAATGGCAGCCCTGGTATGACTTACATGACCAGTAACAGTACCAGCAGCGGGCAAAGCAGTATTACCGTCAACTTTGGCATAGGTACCGACATTAATATCGCAACCCTCGACGTGCAGAACCGTGTTAGTGTGGCAGAGCCTACTTTACCAGATGCAGTTAAAAGGCTGGGACTTACTGTCCGGAAAAGAAATCCCAGCATTATGATGGCCCTGGCTTTCTATTCGCCCAAAGGCTCCCACAATGCCACATTTATTGGTAACTATGTAAATCTATATGTAAAAGATGCGTTGCTCCGTGTTAAAGGTGTGGGTGATATCTTTTCGCGGGCAGACGATTTTAGTATGCGGATATGGCTGAATCCGGGTAAAATGGCCGCCTTAGGCATTACACCGGCAGAGGTAAATGCAGCGTTGCAGGAACAGAATCTTCAAACAGCCGCAGGTACTATAGGCGGTAACCCCCAGCAAAACCAGCAGACTTTTGAATACAGCGTATTAACCAACAGCCGTATCAATACGCCGGCGCAGTTTGAAAATATAATTGTACGTACCCGTCCTGCGGATGGAAGTATTGTATACCTGAAAGATATTGCTAAGGTTGAATTAGGGAAATTTGATTATACCGCAAATGCGTTTGTAGCCGGTAAGCCTGCTGCATTTTTGCTGATCTACCAGGCGCCGGGCGCCAATGCGCTGGATACCTATAAAGGGATAAATGAAGCGCTTGAGAAACTGAGACCCAGTTTCCCAAGGGATATAGATTTTCTGGTACCGTTGGAAACAGCTACGGTCGTTCAGGTGTCTATAGAAGAAGTAATGCACACGCTGGTTGAAGCACTGGTACTGGTAGTTTTAGTGGTATTTATTTTCCTGCAGAACTGGAGGGCCACATTGATCCCCGTACTGGCAATCCCGGTATCGCTTATAGGTACTTTTATCTTTTTTAACCTGCTTGGGTTTACCATCAATACGCTTACCCTCTTTGCATTTGTGCTGGCCATTGGTATTGTGGTGGATGATGCCATAGTAGTAGTGGAAGCCATCCAGCATAACATAGACAGCCTGGGAATGACTCCCAAGGCCGCCACGGTAAAAGCCATGAAAGAAATTTCGGCGCCGGTGATTGCCATTGCGCTTATATTGGCGGCTGTATTTATTCCCGTAGGGTTTATCCCGGGTATTGTGGGGCGCCTGTACCAGCAGTTTGCCATCACTATTGCCGTATCGGTTTTGCTTTCTGCATTTGTAGCCTTATCACTGACCCCGGCATTAAGTATGCTGCTTTTAAAACCGCATAATAAATCAGGTGCAAAAAAGAATTTTCTGGATAAGCTTTTCGACAGGTTTAATAACTGGTTTGGAAAAGTGACCCTGGGCTATACCAGGAGCGTGGGAAAATGGATCCGTAAAACACCTTATGTGATTACTTTTCTGATCATTTTAATTGCAGCGATGCTGTTCCTCTTTAAAACCAAACCAACTGGTTTTATACCCACCGAGGATGAAGGACGTCTGTATGTAACTTACGAGCTGCCCGAAGGAGCAAGTACCTCGCGCAGTATTGCCATGATGAAGGATATCATGACACGCATACAAAGTTTACCGGAGGTAGATGTAATAGGCGGTTTGGCCGGGTTAAATATTATCAGCTTCAGTAACAAATCGAATGTGGGCACCATGTTCGTTAAGTTAAAACCCTGGGTGCAACGTGAGGGAAGTGAACATGATGTAAACGCGGTTATAGGAAAAATTGTTGGCGCAACAAAAGATATTAAGGAAGCGCGCATATTACCTATTGCGCCACCTGCTATACCCGGTTTGGGACAAACAGCAGGGTTTACTTTTGAACTGCAACAAACAGGTGCTACAGACAGCATCAATAAGTTTGAGGCGGTTGCCAACAAATTTTTACAGACGGTAAATTCCCAACCGGCAATAGGCAGGGCGTTTTCATTTTTTAACGCGCGCACACCAAGCTACCAGGTAAATGTTGACAAAGAGCAGGCAAAGAAAATGGGCGTAAGTGTGTCGGATGTATATACCACGCTTTCCAATTTCCTGGGAAGCAGTTATGTGAACGACTTTAACCTTTATGGCAGAAATTTCAGGGTGATGACGCAGGCCGACTCTCTTTTCCGGGGTTCTTTAGATGATTTAAAAGATTATTACGTAAAGAACAGCGCCGGTAATATGGTGCCGCTGAATATACTGGTTACCACCAGGCTGATAGAAGCGCCGGCTGTAATTTCTCACTATAATATTTACCGCTCCATAGAAATAAACGGATCGCCAAAAGATGGCTTCAGCAGCGGCCAGGCTATCGACGCGTTAAAGGAGGCCGCCAAAACCCTGCCTGCAGGCTATGGCTATGAATTTTCCGGGATGAGCCGCGAAGAGATAGCGGCGGGCAGCCAGCAAACCACTATTTTCGCGATCTCCATCATTTTTGTATTCCTGTTTTTGGCAGCGTTGTATGAAAGCTGGTCGGTACCATTTGCCGTATTGCTGGCAGTACCTATCGGCGCCTTCGGATCGATCCTGGCTTTAACCCTTTTGCCGAAATTATCCAATAACATTTATGCCCAGATCGGGTTGATCACGCTGATAGGGCTGGCGGCTAAAAACGCGATCCTGATTGTGGAGTTTGCCAAGGAAAGGGTTGATAAAGGGCTGGATGTGGTACAGGCCACATTACAGGCAGTAAGGCTCAGGTTACGCCCTATTATAATGACCTCGCTGGCATTCATTCTCGGCGTTGTGCCCCTGATGATGGCCACCGGCGCCGCATCTGTAAGTCGCCAAACTATTGGCTGGACGGTATTTGGAGGAATGCTTGCGGCCACCTCCCTGGCAATATTTTTTGTTCCTGTTTTATATGTGCTGATCACAAAGATCAGCTATGGCAGAAAAGTTGTAAAAGGCTCGTAAATCTATAAAAAAATATTTCTGAAACCGGCAGATCAGAACGCCTGCCGGTTTCTTTATCGTTAAGAGTGGTTAACAGCTACTTTAAAATAAAATTGCGGGAGTGCATTTAATTCGCAATCTTTGCAAAAATTTTTTAACATGCCTTCCCATAAGGGCATTATCAAATCAAATATTTATGTTTCCGGATGGGGGAAGCACTACGAATAAAAATTAGATGGCAGTACCACAAAAACCAACTTTCAACCGCCCGCCCGGCGGCGCTTTCAGACCGGGTGGTAACAGGGGAAATTTCAGAGGACGTTTACCTCAAAAAGAAGCCGAACACCGTATAAACCACCACATCAGGGTGCCACAGGTAAGATTGGTAGGGGATAATGTTGAAGTAGGCATTTATTCCACGCAGGAAGCGCAGAAAATGGCGCAGCAGCAGGAGCTGGACCTTGTTGAAATTTCTCCCACAGCCGATCCTCCTGTATGTAAAATCATTGATTACAATAAATTCCTTTACGATAAGAAGAAAAAGGAAAAAGAAATAAAAGCAAAGAGTAAGGCTACGGAAATAAAAGAGATCCGCTTTACGCCGAATACCGATGACCATGATTTTGACTTTAAAGCCAAGCACGCCGAAGGTTTTTTAAAAGATGGCAACAAGGTTAAAGCTTATGTGCAGTTTAAAGGCCGCGCTATCCAGTTCCAGGACAGGGGGCAGTTGCTGTTGCTTAAATTTGCAGAAAGGCTGGCCGAGTTCGGCACTTTGGAAAATATGCCCAAGCTGGAAGGCCGGCGTATGCTGGCAATGATCGCTCCAAAAGCAGCAAAGAAAAAATAAAAGAATCTTTTACTTTAACATTGTTTACACCCGGCCCCCGTAACTGGTACCGGGTATTTTTATTGTTCACAATTGAAGAGGAGTTGCCGGTATGCGCACACCTCTATAAAATATAAAACCCCGCTGCTGCGGGGTTTCAATATATTTTTAATGGTATGATCAGATAATATCCATCGCCTTTACAAAAAAGGTAGTAACAAAAGGTAAAATTAAAGTAAGCCAGGGCCAATGCGAAAAGCAGGCAAATATGAATGCTGCTGTTGAAATGAAAAACAATATCCACATTAAACCTTTATTTTTTGTTTCTGCTGCCATTGATGTATTATGTTTGATGCAAAAATAGGGGATGAGATGCATAAACTTCCTGCTTTTCAGAAATTTTATTTTTAAAATCAAGAGAGATTATTTATTTTCGATTTGTGTATATTGTACACAATAACTTACAACGATTGTTATTTATATAAATGAGATTTGTTTTCTACTTAAGATATTATACGCGGGTTGGCGAAAGTTTATGGATATCGGGCAACGCCGCTGAACTTGGAGGTGATCATCAGATGGTTGAAATGAAATATTTTAATCATGATTACTGGAAGCTTGAAATAAATATTGATATTGAGCAATTGCAAAAAAAAACGCTTCAATACCGGTACCTTTTTAAAGGTACAAACGGTGAACTGGTTGATGAATTTCAGCAACCGAGAACGATATTTTTGGCAACGTCCGCTGTTGCTACCCTGAAAGTTTACGATACCTGGAACTTTGCCGGGGCATTTGGAAATGTTTTTTATACAGCGCCTTTTCAAAAGATACTGTTAGCAAAGCATAAGGAAGCAAAATATAAAGCGGTGCAAAATCCTGCAACACATATTTTCAAAATAAAAGCACCTCTACTTGGAAAAAATGAAGTGCTTTGCCTGACAGGAGAAGGGGATATACTTAACAACTGGAGTGCGGACAGCCCTGTTCTTTTAAAGTATGATGACGGGGAGTGGTTTACGGAACTGGAATTTTCCGGGAAAAAATTTCCTATTGCTTATAAGTATGGCATCTATAACAAAAAGGACAAGCGTTTTGTGCAATATGAAGAAGGCGGTAACAGGGTATGTTTTGAACCTGCTGTGGCCGGCGAGCTGACTTTGTTACAGGATGGATTTTTAAATGTGCCGGACAACACCTGGAGGGGTGCAGGTGTGGCAATCCCTGTTTTTAGTTTAAGAAGTAAGTCTGGCCTGGGAATCGGTGAGTTTAAAGATTTAAAATTACTGGTGGATTGGGCCGCGGCAACGGATCTGAAGCTGATCCAGATATTGCCGATTAATGATACTACGGCAACCCACACCTGGCGGGATTCTTATCCTTATGCAGCTATTTCCGCTTTTGCGCTGCATCCCATCTACATAAACCTGGAGGCGGTTGCGGGTAAAAAACATAAACATCTTATTGAGGGGCTAAAAAGAAAAGGCAGACAACTTAACGAACTGGCAACTGTTGATTATGAGTCCGTACTAAAATTTAAACTGGCAGTACTGGAAACGTTATTCCGGGCAGATGGGGCAGATTGCTGTAAAACCGATGACTACAAAGAATTTTTTGAGAAAAATAAGCATTGGCTGAAGGCTTACGCTGCATTTTGTTACCTGAGAGATAAATATAAAACCTCTGATCCGGCCCGCTGGGGAAAATACAGCAGCTATGCGGAACGGGAGATCGATAATTTTTTTGATCGCAGTTGTGAAGCGTACTTAACCATACAATTTCATTGCTATATCCAGTTTCAGCTTCATCTGCAGTTGAAAGATGCGGTGGCTTATGCTCATCGGAAAGGCATCATTATAAAAGGCGATATTCCTATTGGAGTATACCGGTATGGTTGCGATGCGTGGGTAGCGCCGGCGCTATATAAAATGGAACTGCAGGCGGGCGCTCCTCCGGATGATTTTGCAGTAAAAGGCCAGAACTGGGGTTTCCCTACTTATAACTGGCAGCAAATGCAGTACGATGGTTTTGGGTGGTGGAAGTCGAGGTTCAGGCAGATGAGTCACTATTTCGATGCCTTTCGCATTGACCATATTTTGGGCTTTTTCAGGATATGGAGTATTCCCATGGATGCTGTTCAGGGTGTTATGGGGCGCTTCGATCCCTGCCTCCCCCTGCATGTAAACGAATTTGGAGAAAATGGCATCTGGTTCGATTATGAGCGCTTGTGTATGCCCTATATTACAGAGGAAGTATTAAAAAGTATTTTTGGAGACAAGGCGGCCTATGTAAAGGACCATTTTTTGCAGAAACACGGGCCGCAACAATACGCCTTACTACCCCGGTTTGATACCCAGCGGAAAGTTGAAGCGTTTTTTGAAACAGAAACGGATCCGGATATATTGATAAAGGAGGGCTTATATGACCTGATCAGCAATGTGCTTTTGTTTGAACAGGCAGGCTCGGGTAAAACGGAATTTCATTTTCGCATTTCAATAGACCAGACCACTTCATTCAGATACCTGCAGCCATCCATACGGGAAAAGTTATGGGAATTATATATTGATTATTTCTATCGCCGGCAAAACGATTTCTGGCGAAAGGAATCCCTGAAAAAATTGCCCCGGCTGAAATCTGTAACCAATATGCTGGTTTGCGGGGAAGACCTGGGAATGGTGCCCGGGAGCGTACCGGGTGTAATGAAACAGTTAGGTATTTTAAGCCTCGAAATACAACGGATGCCCAAACAGCAGGGTGTTGAATTTTTTAATCCGAAAGATGCGCCTTATTTGTCGGTGGTCACACCTTCCACCCACGACATGAGCACCATCCGCGGGTGGTGGGAGGAAGACAGGAATATTACGCAGCATTTTTATAACCACGAGTTGGGACTGGGAGGTGAAGCGCCTTATTTCTGCGAGCCCTGGATCAATCGTGCTATTGTTTTACAACATTTGTATTCGCCTGCTATGTGGAGTATCTTTCAATTGCAGGATATTTTGGGTATCAGTGCCGGATTGCGCCGCCAGGACCCGGGAGAAGAACGCATCAATGTGCCCGCCAACCCGCAACATTACTGGCGTTACAGGATGCACATTACCCTTGAAGCGTTAATAAAACAAAAAGAGTTTAATAAGGAATTAAAAGAATATATCCATCATAGCGGCCGGGCAGACTAATAGCTAACTTCTTTATATACGACATTAAAAGTTCCTGAGTAAGTATCGCTTCCACTGCCCAGATTGCTTATAAACCAGTCCGTTCTTTTTAAAGTAAAGGAATTGCCAGGTAAAAAATCAGTAATTGCCTTCCCCTTCTTGTCCCTTTACAATGGCCACGCCGGCGCTGCAGCCCAGCCTTGTAGCGCCGGCATCAACTAATTCTTTCGCAAAAGCATAATCCCTGATACCGCCACTGGCTTTAATACCGGTACCGGCAGGCAAATGTTTTTTAAACAATTCAACCGCATGTACGCTGGCGCCTTTTTCTGCATAACCGGTTGAGGTTTTCAGGTAGTCGATACCCGCCGCGCCATATAGCTCGCAGCATTTAATGATCTCTTCATCGGTAAGTACACCGCTTTCGATAATGATCTTGACCACTTTCCCTTTTTCTTTAATAATGGGGATTAAATGGTTGGCCTCATTGGCAAGATATTGCCAATCGTTATTTTTTAAAGCAATAAGATTGATAACGATATCCAGCTCGTCCGCTCCGTCCACAATAGCCAGCAACACTTCGGCAAGTTTGGCTTCAATAGCCGAGTAGCCAAACGGAAACCCGATAACCGTGCAGGTTTTAACATCGGTGCCCTGCAGCAGCGCTTTTGCTTTTTTAACAAAAGGGGGCGGGATGCATGCTGAGGCAAATTCGTATGCTTTAGCTTCTGTGCATACTTTCTCAATGTCGGTAATTAATGTGGTTGGCTTTAAAATAGTATGGTCGATATATGAATGAAGCTGCATAGTATTTTTTTATTTCAGCTCAAAAGTAAGTGAAGGAATGTTAAAAACATTTCACAGCTTTTTAATATTTATGCCCAGAAAGCTACATTTGTAAGCATAAACAAACATTTTGTGATGAAAATTGCCTTATCGCAGCAGAATTATCATATCGGAAATTTTGAGTTAAATGTAAAAAAGATAAAAGAGGGGATCGGCCAGGCAAAGGAAAAGGGGGCTGACCTGGTAGTGTTCTCAGAATTGTGCATTTGCGGCTATCCGCCGCGGGATTTTTTAGAGTTTAATGATTTTATAAACCAGTGTTATACCGCCATAGACGCCCTCAAAGAATATGCTGATACTGTTGGCGTATTAATAGGGGCGCCTTCCAGAAATGCCGATCCGGAAGGTAAGGATCTTTTTAATTCTGTTTTTTTGTTGCACGATAAAGAGATAAAAGGTGTTGTACATAAAACATTGTTGCCTACCTACGATGTATTTGATGAAGGGCGTTATTTTGAGCCGGCATATAGCTGGAATGTATTGGAATTTAAAGGCAAAAAACTGGCCGTTACCATTTGTGAAGATATATGGAACATGGGCAGCAACCCGCTATACCGTATTACCCCGATGGAAGAATTGATCAGGTTTGAGCCGGATATTATGATCAATCTTTCAGCATCGCCCTATAATTATGCCCAGGACGTTGTACGCAACAGCATTGTAAAAGCGCATACGCTTAAGTACCATTTGCCTATGCTGTATTGCAACACCGTAGGATCGCAGACAGAAGTAGTATTTGATGGCGGCAGCCTGATCTATGATCATTCCGGTAATTGCGTGAAGGAACTGAAGTATTTTGAAGAAGATTTTGCTACAATAGATTATGCTGATCTGATCAGTAAGGAAGACCGGGATACGGATAGCGGCGATGTTAAGATATATTACGCTGCCTCAGAAGTAGGTGTGGGGCGTGATGTGCTGGAATACCTTACCGATGAAAAAAATATAGCAGAAATACATGCGGCGCTGATCCTCGGTATTAAAGATTATTTCTCAAAAATGGGTTTTGCAAAAGCGATCATTGGTTCCAGTGGTGGAATTGACAGCGCAGTAACCATTGCTTTGGCAGTGGAGGCATTGGGCAGGGAAAATGTACGCGCTGTTTTAATGCCTTCCCAGTACTCCACTTCCCATTCGGTCAGTGATGCGGAGCAATTAAGCAAAAACCTGGGGAACCCTTATGATATTATTGCTATTAAAAACATATATGAAGCTTTCCTGACCGGGCTGGCGCCTGTTTTTAAAGACCTGCCGTTCAGTGTTGCTGAAGAAAATATTCAAAGCCGCACACGCGGTAATCTGCTGATGGCTATTGCCAATAAATTTGGATATATATTATTAAACACTTCTAACAAAAGTGAACTGGCAACAGGTTACGGAACCTTGTATGGAGATATGGCCGGCGGCCTTGGCGTATTGGGAGACGTTTACAAAACGCAGGTATATGCACTGGCAAAATATATGAACCGGCAAAAAGAAATTATTCCGGAACATATTTTGATCAAAGCGCCTTCGGCAGAATTAAGGCCCGATCAAAAAGACAGTGACAGTTTACCGGAATATGACGAGCTGGATACGATCCTGTTTAAGTACATTGAAGAAAGGCTGGGCCCTAAAGAGCTGATTGCCCAGGGTTTTGATGAAAAGCTGGTTAGCCGCATTTTAAGAATGGTAAATGTAAACGAATATAAACGCAACCAGTTCTGTCCTATTATACGTGTAAGTTATAAAGCTTTTGGTGTGGGAAGAAGGATTCCTATTGTGGCAAAATATTTGAGCTAATGATTAATTGATAATTAAAAATTCATAATTCATAATTAACAATTCGTAATGAACAAGACCGCAGAAGATATTAGGATACTTAATGAAAAAATAATGACTGCCAGTGGTTTTGTAGACAGGCTTAAAGAGGAGGTAGGGCATATTATAATAGGGCAGGGGCACATGCTCGACAGGCTGCTGATCGGTTTGTTAAGCAACGGGCACGTGTTATTGGAAGGAGTGCCAGGGCTTGCAAAAACACTGACCATTAAATCGCTTGCTACGGCTATCCAGGCTCAGTTCAGCCGCATACAGTTTACGCCTGATCTGTTACCGGCCGATGTCATTGGCACGCTTATTTATAACCAGCAGCAAAATGATTTTGTAGTGCGCAAGGGCCCCATATTTGCTAACTTTATTCTTGCGGACGAAATTAACCGGGCGCCGGCAAAGGTTCAATCTGCCTTGTTGGAAGCGATGCAGGAACGCCAGGTAACCATTGGCGATACCACTTATAAACTGGATGAGCCGTTTTTGGTGCTGGCTACCCAAAACCCCCTGGAACAGGAAGGAACGTATCCTTTGCCGGAAGCGCAGGTAGACAGGTTTATTATGAAAGTGATTGTTCGTTATCCCGAAATGCAGGAAGAACAGCTGATTTTGCGAACCAATGTGCAATCTCTCAAACTTCCTGCTATCAGGCCTGTTATTAATATACGGGAAGTACTGGCGGCAAGGGATATGGTGCGGGATATTTACCTTGATGAAAAAGTGGAACGTTATATATTGGATATTGTTTTTGCAAGCCGCTTTCCCGGCAAATACCAATTGGAAAAACTGGTACCGCTGATTTCGTATGGCGCCTCTCCGAGGGGAAGCATTAACCTGGCATTAGCCGGCAAGGCACAGGCTTTTTTAAATAAACGGGGATTTGTGATCCCAGAAGATATCAGGAGTATTGCTCACGATGTATTAAGGCATCGTATCGGGCTTACTTATGAGGCGGAAGCTGAAAATGTAAATGTGGAAAATGTGATCAACGAGATATTGGGTAAGGTGAATGTTCCGTAGTTAAGATGACAGTTGACAGATGATGGATGACAGGTATAACTTTTTTCATTATCGTAAAACACCATAATTATGACAAATTACAAAAAACTTGAAGCCTGGAAAAAGGCTATGGAAATGGTAAAAGCCGTTTATATGCTTACAAAAACATTTCCCAAAGAAGAAATATATGCGCTTACCAGCCAGATAAAACGTGCAGCTGTATCTGTTCCTGCCAACATAGCCGAGGGAAGTGGACGGAATTATAAAAAAGATACGATACAATTCTTGCATATCTCAAGAGGCTCTTTGTACGAACTGGAAACGTTATTAAATATTGCTGTCATGGTAGAAATTATTAGTGAAACGGAGTTTGAGTCTTTCGTAGCTATGATTGATGAATCTGTTAAAATACTAAACGGTCTTATCAATTATTATGAAATATCTGATCTTAAATAGCTCCTGTCAACTGTCATCTATCATCTGTTAACTAAATAAATGCGCAGCACCTCCGAAATATTAAAAAAAGTACGTGAGCTTGAAATTAAAAGCAAAAAACTGGCCCGTGATTTATTTTCGGGAGAGTACCACAGTGCTTTTAAGGGTAAAGGAATGTCGTTTAAAGAAGTAAGAGAATATGCGGCGGGGGATGATATACGGTTTATAGACTGGAATGTGTCTGCAAGATTCGGGCATCCATTCAGTAAGATATTTGAAGAAGAGCGCGAACTCACCGTAATGCTGATCGTCGACATCAGCAATAGCTCTTTATTCGGCACACACTATGGCAGTAAACGGGATGTGGCTGCTGAAATAGCTGCGGTACTTGCTTTTTCAGCCGTAAGTAATGGCGACAAGGTGGGCGCGATCTTTTACAGCAATACCATCGAAATGTATATTGCTCCCAAAAAAGGCCGTCAGCACGCCTTATTTATCGTAAGGGAAATGTTAACGCTTGAGGCCAAAGGCAAATCTACCAATATGAATATAGCCTTAAAATATTTTAAAAACGCCATAAGGCAATCCAGCATCGCTTTTTTGCTGAGCGACTTTATCGACTCTAACTATGAAGACGCGCTGCGTGTAGCAGGCAGAAAGCACGATCTTATTGGCATAAAAATTTACGATCAGATGGATAAGGAATTGCCCAATGCCGGCCTTATACAATTTGTGGATGCGGAAAGCGGGCAAACACAATGGATAGATACCGGCAATGCATTTGTAAGAAGAAAATATGAAGAAAATTTTTTTAATGCAACGGAGTATAGTGTAAATGTTTTTAAAAAAGCTGGTAGCGACCTGTTGCATATAAAAACAGGAGATGATTACGTAAATGTTTTACAAAGGTTCTTTAAGAGCCGGATAAGAAGCGGGATCAGTTGAAATGATTAAACATTTATTGTTGAAAATGGATGAAAAGGTTATGAGAAAGGACAGATCAGGATGGCGCTCCTTTCTCAGGCCGGTGCTTGTGTTTTTTTCACTCATGTTATTATTGTGTGTATCAGCAAATGCGCAAGAGTTCAGGGTTAAAGCATATACTGATAAGAACAGGATATTAATAGGCGAACCCCTGTTATTGACACTTGAAGTAAAAGCGCTGCATAAAATTAAAGTGCCTTCGTTCAGTATAGATAGCATACCTCATTTTGAGTTCCTTAATAAG
>JASGEW010000082.1:0-26210 GCA_047606125.1 Niabella sp.
ATTTCATCAATAGTATGCTTGCCCAATATGATGACAAAGGCTTTTTACCAATATGGCAACTTTGGAGTGATGAGACTCATTGTATGATAGCAAATCATGCTGTACCAGTAGTCGTTGATGCGGTGTTAAAAGAGATTAAAGGCATAGATAAAGAAAAATCTTACAAGGCGGTAAAGGCTTCTGTATTAAAGGATCATCTTTTTTCTCCTTTCAGTGTACTGGAAAAGTATGAATACCTGCCCTACGATTTACAGTCGCAATCTGTTTCAATGACTTTAGAAATGTCCTATGATGACTGGTGTGTTGCTCAACTGGCTAGGAAATTGGGTAAGAATGATGATTTTAATTATTTTATTAAGCGAGCTGCATTTTATAAAAACTTGTTTGATAAAAAAACTGAGTTTTTCAGAGCTAAATCAACTTCTGGGGAATGGATAACTCCATTCGACCCGTTACATTATAGTGGAAATGGAAAAGAAGCTTACACGGAGGCTAATGCATGGCAGTACCTATGGAGTGTTCAGCATGATGTAGATGGTCTAGCGACACTGTTGGGTGGAAAAAGGGGGTTATCCAGAAAGCTGGATGATTTCTTTTCGATATCACATATACCCGAAAAAGTGAATCACAATGCTTCTGGATTTATTGGGCAATATGCACATGGTAATGAACCCAGTCATCATGTTTCTTATCTCTATAACTATAGCTCCGAGCCCTGGAAATCGCAATATTATATTTCAAAAATTATGAGGGATATGTATAACACTTCAAGTTCTGGATATTCCGGAAATGAAGATTGTGGACAAATGTCCGCATGGTACATTTTTAGTGCGATGGGATTTTATCCGGTTAATCCTTCAAGTAGTGTATATGTTTTTGGTACCCCTGCATTTAAAAATGTAGTTATTAAGCTTTCCAACGGTAAAAGTCTTACGATAAGCGCTGAGAATGTTTCAGAGAAGAATATTTATATACAAAACGTTAAGTACAATGGAGGTAAATATGAGAGGCAGTATATAACACATTCAATGATTATGCAGGGGGGCTCCCTTGAATTTGATATGGGCCCAAAGCCTAACAAAAGATGGGGTATATCTGCTCAGTCAAAGCCCTTAAAGCATGCGTACTAATTTATTCAAGCTAAATAATTAAAATTATGATTCGTTGTTTTATGTTGTCGATATTGATTGTTGTATATTCTGGTTTCAGTAATGCACAAAATACGGTTAGTAGCGTATTTAAAGGCAAACCTCAGATCAATGGCCCCGAGTTTGTGGGGCATTACCCCGAAACTCCTTTTGTTTATACAATTCCTACTTCTGGTGAACGGCCGCTTAAATGGAGTATTAAAAATCTACCTAAGGGGTTGATGCTGGATAAGAATAATGGAATAATAACCGGGAAGGCGCCCCGAGAGGGTCAGTATATATTAGATGTTACCGTAAAAAATAAATTGGGTATTGATAATAAGAAGATTGTTTTGGAAGTGGGTAAGACGCTAGCTTTAACTCCTCCAATGGGATGGAATAGTTGGAACACATTTGCCAGCACCGTGAATGAGCAACTGATCAAAGAGATCGCAGATTATATGGTATCGTCTGGTATGAGGGATTTGGGATATCAGTATGTGAATATTGATGATTTTTGGCAGTTAAAGATTAGGGATGCCGATGGTAATATACAGATAAATAAGGAAAAATTTCCTAATGGTATAAAGGCATTGGCCGATTACATACATTCTAAAGGACTTAAAATAGGAATATACTCTGATGCCGCTGAAAAAACTTGTGGAGGCGTGGCAGGAAGTTATGGTTATGAAGAGCAAGATGCTAAGCTATTTGCTTCCTGGGGCATTGATCTGCTGAAATATGATTATTGTAATGCTCCTGTAGAGAAAGATTCGGCTATTATACGTTATGCAAGGATGGCTAAAGCTTTAAAAGCCACAGGCTGTTCAATTTATTTTAGTGTCTGTGAGTGGGGAGTACGCAAGCCGTGGGAATGGGCCGGGAGTATCGGGGGTAATTCATGGAGGACAACGAGAGATATATTTGATGTTTGGGATTATAATAAGGGCCATAACGGTGTAATACAAATAATAAATGCTAATTCTAAATTATGGGAATATGCCAAACCGGGGAATTGGAACGACCCTGATATGCTTATAGTAGGGATAAGAGGCAAAGGGAAAGCGACCTCTGGTCATGATATGAAAAACATTGCCACAGGACTCACAGATGAAGAGTATAAGACTCATATGAGCTTATGGAGCCTGATGGCTGCACCGTTATTATGTGGTAATGATTTAAGAAATATGGATGACTTTACGCGTACAGTTCTGATGAACAAAGAAATAATAGCTATTAATCAGGACGGGCTGGGTAAGCAGGCCAGAGTTATAAGCGATCAGGAAGATAAGATGGTATTTGCTAAGGAACTACGCAATGGCAAATGGGCAATAGGTTTATTCAACCGTGATGGGGCTAATGTACAGGAAATTGATTTAAATATATCAGCTATAGGGCTGTCGGGGAAAATAAAAGTACGCGATATATGGAAGCATGAGGATATAGGTATTATCAGTAACCGTTTATCATTTAAAGTGCCTCCCCATGGATGTACTGTTTTATTATTATCAAAATAATGTGCTGATCACATAAAACTAAAATCCGCGTAAATGAAAAATCTTCGAATCTCCCTGATTTTTTTGTTTTGCTGTTTAGGTAGTAAACATAACCTCATTGCTCAGGAATGGACTGCAAAATGGATTTCAAAAATGGAATGTCAAAGTGCCACAAATACCTGGTTGGCATTTAGAAAAGTAACTCAGTTGCATGATGTCCCGAAGAAAGTTATAGCCAAAATCGCTGTTGATAGCAAATATTGGTTGTGGATTAATGGAAAATTGGTTGTATTTGAAGGAGGCTTAAAGAGAGGCCCTAATCCACTTGATACGTATTATGATGAAGTAGATATTTCAAACTTTTTAAAGCTTGGAGATAATACAATTTCTTTGCTGGTTTGGTATTTCGGTAAAGATGGATTTTCTCATAAAAGCAGCGGTAAGGCCGGTCTGATATTCGATTGCACTGTCGGATCTATGAAAATAATAAGCGATAAAACGTGGAAGAGCATAGTTTTGAGTTCTTTTCAAACGGCTTCGAAGCCTGCACCCAATTTCAGATTGTCTGAATCAAGCATTTTGTATGATGCAAGAGAAGACATAGGTTTATGGTGGATGCCTGGTTATTCAGACTCTCTTATGGGTGGGGTAATGGAACTTGGAGCGGCCGGGTCGTATCCTTGGAATAAATTAGTAAAAAGACCTATTCCTCTGTGGAAAAATTATGGGTTAAAAGACTACAATACAAAATTTGAATTTCCTTTCATTAGTACTGGTGATACAATTGTTTGTGAATTGCCTTATAACGCCCAGATAACACCTTATTTGAAAATTGAGACCGATGCAGGGAAAAAAATAGAAATATGTACAGATAATTATCTGTACTATAATGCTGGAGATATTGGTATAAAGGCTGAGTATATCAGTAAAGATGGTTTGCAGGAGTACGAAAGCCTGGGTTGGATAAACGGGCATAAGGTTTACTATTTCATCCCCAAAGGCGTTAAAATATTAGATTTAAAATTCAGAGAAACGGGTTACCATACAGAATTTGCCGGAAGCTTTAAAAGTTCTAATCCATTTTTGGATAAATATTGGGAAAAGTCTGTCAGATCATTGTATCTCAACATGCGAGATACCTATATGGATTGTCCAGATAGAGAAAGGGCACAATGGTCTGGTGACCAGACTAACGAGTCTGGGATTTCTTACTACGCATTTGATACTTCTTGTCATGCCCTTGCCCGTAAATATTTATATGAAACCATTAATTGGAAAAAAGGTGACGGAGGATTGTTTGGCCCTGTTCCGGCAGGAAATTGGGATAAAGAACTACCTGAACAAATATTGTCGAGTATTGGTATCTATGGTATCTGGAATTATTATTTAAATACGGCAGACACACAGGTGTTAAAAAATACCTACAGTGCAATAAAGGAATACCTGCTTTTATGGGAGGCTGATGGGAAAGGCACTATTAAAGTTCGGAGCGGAGGTTGGAATTGGGGTGATTGGGGAAAGGAGAAAGATATGCGGCTTCTTTATAATCTTTGGTATTATCTCGCTATAAAAAGTTTTTTTAATACTTCACTATTACTTGGAAGAAAAGAGGATGCAGTTTATTTCAAAGAGAAGTTAGGTGTTTTCAAGACTTCATTTAATACTCAATTTTGGACTGGTAAAGAATATAGAAGTCCTGAATATTTGGGTAGAACTGATGATCGTGTTCAGGCTTTGGCTGTTGTTGCTGGTATAGCGCCTAAAGATTATTATCCTTTTATTATGGACGTTTTTAAAAGAGAGGAGCACAGCAGTCCTTTTATGGAAAAATTTGTACTGGAGGCGATGCTTAAGATGGGATATATAGATGAAGGAATACAACGGTTTGAAAATCGGTTCGGGTTCATGGTGAATTATCCAGGACTGACTACTCTTTTTGAGGGATGGGATATTGGTAAAGCCGGTTACGGAGGAGGCTCTATAAATCATGCTTGGGGAGGCGCAGGTGTGATCCCATTAGTTCAATATATATCGGGTCTTACCATTGAGCAACCTGGGTACAAAGTATTCAGAATTGTACCAAATCCAGGCTCCATCAAGAGAGTGGCTATTTCGGTACCTACTAAATATGGTATGATCTATAGTGGATTTGAAAATCAGTTGGATCTTTTTACGTTGAGTATTGTAGTGCCTGGAGGCACCAGTGCTGTTCTTGGTGTTCCGCCTGACAGACGATGGAAAAAAATTTCTATTAACGGCAAGTTGGTCTGGAAGAATGGAAAACACATTCACAATCCTTTCGTGTCTTTAGTAAAGGAAAGTGATGAACAACAAATTAAATTTAGCATTCAACAAGGTAATTGGAAGCTGACCGCAACTAAATGATGTTGTATATCTCTAATATGTTTAATCTGAATTACAAATTTAATAAATAAGTATTATGGCAAAGAAACAAAGATGCTATACGGATTTTTTTTTATCAGTGATTCTTGTAGGCGTGCTTTGCTTTCAGTCTACAAAAACATTGGCTCAACAGATGAATACTGATCAAGGTAAAGGAGATTCAGTGGTTTTGAACAGTGAGTATCTCCTGTCGATAGGAACAATAAAGCCGCAAATTTCTGTTGCTGACTCAATTGATAAAATAGGATTGGATTCCGGTACAGTTGCATTTAATATTCAATGGTCGGCAGGAGGCTCACCCACAGCCGTTCAGGGTGGATGGGAGTCTTCTCTATGGTGGTTGAGAAATATGTTGAACGCAAAGGTAAAGCTAAAGGTAAAAGCGTTTGTGGGAGAGCCGGTGATCAGCTTTAGATTTAATCAAAGTAGAACTAAAGAAAATATAAACGCAACGCTTATGAGGTAAATTATTAATAATAATTCCTGCCGGAAATGGCCCGCAACTTTCGAAAGCGTTCGGCACCGGATGCCCTTTTTTGGCAAGCAAAAAAGTGGAAAAGAAAAAATTGGGGATATTTGTTTCCAAGGGGATTCTATAACTTATCATTTAAAAGGACTTAAAAATGCTTTTATAGATGCTCAGAACGACAAATAGTTTTTAACGCTAGGATTAATAGGGATTTGTGTAAATTATTAGGCTATCCACGTTACATTTGTTAATAAAAAGATAGGTGTAGCGCATCTTTTGCAAACGAATATTCTAAATGATTCATCAATGAAAAATATATTAGCAATACTTATTATGGTTTCAATTATTACTTCCTGTAATACCCATGAGAATAGCGGTAATACAACGGAAAACAAATATGACAGCATCTCTAATCCTTTTGCGAAACAAAGTGAATTACCCTTTCAGGCAGTTCCTTTTGATAAAATAAAGAGTACGGATTTTAAGCCTGCTTTTGAAGAAGGTATCAAAGAACATATAGCTGAAATTGAAAAGATCGCTAACGATACGGCTGCGCCAACATTTGAAAATACTTTGGTGGCATTAGAGAAAAGCGGGGCCTTGCTCAATCGTGTTCATCTTGCTTTTAATGTGCTGACGGGCGCCAACACCAACGACGAACTTCAGGAAATAGAAGAAGAAATGGCGCCTAAACTGGCGGCACATAATGACGAAATTTATTTAAACAACAGGTTGTTTAAAAGGATTGATACTATTTATCGTGAGTTGCCAGTCTTGTCGCTAGATGCCGAGTCAAAAAGATTAGTGGAATATTATCATCAGAAGTTTGTAATGGCCGGAGCGAAGCTGAGTGATGTCGGAAAAACAGAGCTGAAAAAAATAAACGAAGAAGAAGCGGCGCTGTGTACCCGCTTTGCGAACCAATTGCTGAGTGCCGCAAAATCAGCTTCCCTGATCGTTGATTCAAAAGACGCTCTTGCCGGCTTAACACCTGCTGAAATTGAGGCAGCTGCTGAAGCAGCAAAAAAAGACCAAAAGGATGGGAAGTATGAAATTGCGATTATCAATACCACGCAGCAGCCCTCCCTGATGTTGATGACCAACCGGGATACGCGGAAACAATTATTTGAGCATTCCTGGACACGGGCAGAAAAAAACGATAGTAATGATACCCGTAACAACATCACGCGGCTGGCAGCGATCCGTTCTCAAAAGGCCCGGCTGTTAGGCTTTACCAGTTATGCCGAATGGAAATTACAGGATCAGATGGCCAAAACTCCCGCAGCAGTGACGCGGTTCCTGGCGCAGATCGTTCCTGCTTCTGTAAAGAAAGCTGAAACAGAGGCGGCGGATATTAAAGCTTTGATAACGGAACAGAAAGATACTTTTCAGCTGGAGCCCTGGGATTGGGATTTTTATGCTGAAAAAGTGCGGAAAGCAAAATATGATATTGATGAAAGCCAGGTGAAACCCTATTTTGTAATGGACAGCGTATTAGAGAACGGGGTGTTTTTTGCAGCTACACAACTGTATGGTATTACCTTTAAAGAAAGAAAAGATATACCTGTTTACCAGGAGGATGTACGGGTATTTGAAGTATTGGATAAGGACAGTACGCCACTTGGGTTATTCTACGCCGATTATTTTAAGCGTGATAATAAGAGGGGTGGTGCCTGGATGAGCAACATGGTAAACCAGTCGAAGCTGCTGGGCACAAAACCTGTTATATATAATGTCTGTAATTTTCCCAAACCGGCAAAGGACCAGCCGGCGCTGATCAGTTTTGATGATGTAACGACTATGTTCCATGAGTTCGGGCATGCCTTGCATGGCTTGTTTGCCAGCCAGCAATATCCATCCCTGTCCGGAACGGAAGTGGCGCGGGATTTTGTGGAAATGCCTTCGCAGTTCAATGAGCATTGGGCATTGGATACTACGGTTTTGAAAAATTATGCGAAGCATTATCAAACCGGGGAGGTCATTCCGCAAACATTGATCGATAAAATAAAAGCTGCCGGAACATTTAACCAGGGATATGCATTTACCGAGCAACTGGCGGCTGCTAACCTGGACATGCAATGGCATTTGTTATCTGCTGCCGATAGTGTTATAAAAGATGTGGATGCTTTTGAAAAGGCGGCGCTGCGGGGAACAGGAGTATTGATTCCGTATGTACCACCGCGTTACCGGTCTTCTTATTTCCTGCATATCTGGTCAAATGGTTACTCGGCGGGATATTATGCTTATAGCTGGGCCGACATGCTCAATCACGATGCCTTTGAGTGGTTTAAGGAACATGGAGGGCTTACCCGCGAAAACGGCCAGCGCTTCCGCGATATGATATTGTCGAAAGGGAATAGTGAAGACCTGATGCAGATGTACACCTCATTCCGGGGCAAGGAACCTGATATAAAATATATGTTGCAGAATAAAGGGTTAATGTAAGCAGTCTTAAATCTTTTGGTGCTATGAACTATAAACTATAAACTATCAACCATTATATCATGCCTGTAAAAAAAGATCTTTTTGAAAGTCCTGATTATTTTAAAGTAGATGAATTGCTTTCCGAGGAGCAACTGATGATCAGGGATGCGGTAAGGTCTTATGTAAAGAAAGAGATTTCTCCGATCATAGAAGATTATGCCCAGCGCGCTGAATTTCCGCAGCAAATCGTCAAACAATTGGGCGAACTGGGTTGCTTCGGCCCCACCATTCCCCGGGAATATGGCGGTGGCGGGCTGGATTATATCAGTTATGGACTAATGATGCAGGAACTGGAAAGGGGCGACAGCGGCGTGCGCTCAACTGCTTCTGTACAGGGATCGCTGGTAATGTTTCCTATCTATGCCTATGGCAGCGAAGCGCAAAAGAAAAAATATTTGCCAGCCCTGGGCAGCGGGGAATGGCTGGGATGCTTTGGCCTCACAGAGCCTGACCACGGCAGCGATCCGGCTGGAATGCTTACCAGTTTTAAAGAAGCCGGAGATCATATTATTTTAAACGGCAGTAAAATGTGGATCAGCAATGCGCCCTTTGCACAGGTGGCGGTTGTGTGGGCAAAAAACGAAGAGGGAGCAGTGCAGGGAATAATTGTTGAACGTGGAATGGAGGGCTTTACCACACCAACCACGCACAATAAATGGAGCCTGCGCGCTTCGGCAACCGGTGAGCTGGTATTTGATAATGTGAAAGTGCCTAAAGAAAATATTTTGCCGGGAGTGAAGGGTTTAAAAGGTCCCTTGAGTTGCTTAACCAAAGCCCGCTATGGTATTGCCTGGGGCGTGATAGGAGCGGCCATGGACTGCTACGATACTGCGCTGCGTTATGCAAAACAACGGTCACAATTTGGAAAACCTGTTGCTTCTTTTCAGCTACAACAAAAAAAGCTGGCCGAAATGATCACAGAGATCACCAAAGCACAACTGTTGAACTGGCGCCTGGGAGTGTTGATGAACGAAAATAAAGTAACCCCGCAACAGGTAAGTATGGCCAAACGGAACAGTTGTGAAGTGGCAACCAGCATTTGCAGGGACGCCCGCCAGATTTTAGGCGGTATGGGCATCACCGGAGAGTATCCGGTAATGCGGCACATGATGAACCTGGAAAGTGTGATCACCTACGAAGGAACGCATGATATTCATTTGCTGATAACAGGGATGGATATTACAGGTCTGAATGCGTTTAAATAGGCCAGGAAACGGGAAAAATTGGTCTGACTGTCCCGGTCTGACCAATACTGTAGCCACAATTAATGACTTATATTCGCAGTGCAAACGGAAAATATTGATCATATTAAATAGGGGGAAATTAAAATGCGCATCTACCTGATTGGTTTTATGGGTGTGGGAAAAACGCACTGGGGAAGCCAGCTCGGTAAGAAGCTGGGGGTTCCGTTTTTTGATCTTGATGAACTGGTAGTGGCTGCAGAAGGCCGATCGGTTACTGAAATTTTTGAACAGGAGGGAGAGGAGTATTTCCGCATGAAAGAGCGCGAAATATTATATTGGGTAAGCGAAAGCCACGAATCGATGGTGCTTTCCTGTGGAGGCGGAGTGCCCTGCTTTTTCAATAACATTGATTATATGAATGAAAAGGGTACAACTGTATGGATCGATACACCTTATGAAATACTCCTCGGCAGATTGCGCCGGAACCAGGAAAAACGCCCTTTAATTAAAGGGCTGGATGATGAACAATTAAAAGCCTATATTGTTAAAAAGAACGGCGATCGCCGGATTTTTTATGAGCGGGCCAAAATACGGATCGATGATCAGAAAGCCTCTCTGGGTGATTTTGTGAAATTTATTTTTGATGAAATACCGGCAGATAATCATTAATAACCATAATACTACTAAATGAATAAACTTTACCTTGCTTTAGGTGGAGCACTCGCCGGGATAGGGGTGATATTGGGGGCATTTGGCGCCCACAAATTAAAAGAAATAGCGCCAGATTCGGTACCTGTTTTTCAAACAGGCGTACAGTACCAGATGTATCATGCTTTTGCGCTGCTTATAGTAGGAATACTGTTTGAACGATTTCCTTTTAAAGCGATGAACTGGGCCGGTATCTGTTTTCTGATCGGTATTGTGCTGTTTTCAGGATCGTTATACGCGCTCGCAGCTTTAAAAGCAGGCGGTAAAGTAGGGTTGGGAGGAGTAGGCATTATTACGCCGGTTGGGGGCCTTTTCTTTATAGCCGGCTGGGTGGCATTTGTGCTCTCCTTATTAAAAAAATAGAAGCGGAAATTTTTTACATTCCCTCTTTTCAACCTTTACTATCTTTGTTCTTATGGCGAACAAGAGTAAATTGAAGAGCATAAAGACGGCAGCTAAGGCGAAGAATACAACTACCAATTTTAAAACTGAAAAGGAGGAGAAAATCCAGTTAAAACAGTTGGCAAAAGATGAGCGCACCTGGAAAATAACCGGACTGAGTTTTTTATTGATTTCTATATTTCTGATAATTTCCTTTATATCCTATTTCTTTACCTGGCGGCAGGATTTTGTACAGGTATCCAGGGGTACACAGATCTTGTGGGATTTTGATGCCAGCGCTGCCAATCTTTTAGGTAAAACAGGTGCATTGGTTTCGCATCTTTTTATTTATAAACTGTTTGGTATTGCTGCAGTATTGATCTGTACTTTCTTTTTTGTAGTAGGTATTAACCTGATGTGGCGTCGCCGTGTTTTTTCCATCTGGCGTAATCTCAAATACGTAACATTGGGGATGCTTGTAGTAGCTACTATTCTGGCCTTTTTATTACGTAAAGATGAATTTAGCTGGGGGGGAGGTGTAGGGAATGTGATCAGCGACTGGCTCATGGCGTCGCTTGGTTTTCTGGGTACAGCCGCCATTCTGT
This sequence comes from Niabella sp., assembly GCA_047606125.1. GTDB lineage: Bacteria > Bacteroidota > Bacteroidia > Chitinophagales > Chitinophagaceae > Niabella. The sequence continues at coordinate 10,858 of JASGEW010000082.1, forward strand.
TGCTGATCGTGGTTGCTTATTTTATATGGCAATTTAATCCTGCCTTCAGTTTTCCGAAAAAGCTGTCTAAACCGGCAATTGCACCTGCCAGTGATGAGACTATAACGGATGCAGCTGGGCAGGATACCAGACCGTTGCCTCAATATGATTTTGTAAAAGAAGAAATAAGTGAAAATAAAGTAGCGCCCATCGATGCGGCTAAATTGATGATTGAGGGGGACACACAAAAACCCGGGCACCAGCTTGGATTGATCGAAAAAGAACAGGGCATTCATTCAAAAGAAGAGGAAAAAGGTTTTGAACGTATCACTGTTTTAAAACCCGAAGCAAGAATTGATTTTGAAACCGAAAAGCCTGAGCCCAAAAAACAACCTGCGGCAAAAGCGTCTTCAGAGGATGGATTGAAGCTGGAGATCAACTCGGCGCCGTTGCCTGTAACAGAAGAAGAAACAAAAATTACCGCCCCGGTTGAAAAAGCTAAAGCCTATGAACCCACCCTTGACCTCAGGGATTATAAATATCCCTCATTAGACTTATTAGAATCTCATGGAAGCGAAAAGGTAGAACAGGACCCGGTTGAGCTGGAAAATAATAAGAACCAGATCATTACCACACTGCGTAATTACGATATAGAAATTCAGCGCATCAGCGCTACTATTGGTCCTACTGTTACCTTATACGAAATTGTGCCGGCTGCAGGTGTCCGTATATCACGTATTAAAAACCTGGAGGACGATATTGCTTTAAGCCTTTCAGCTTTAGGTATCCGTATTATAGCGCCGATCCCGGGCAGGGGTACAATTGGTATTGAAGTGCCTAATGCCCGCAAGACTATTGTAAGCATGAAAACCCTGCTGGCTTCTGATAAATTCCAGAACAGCAGCCATTCGCTGCCCATCGCATTAGGAAAGAAGATCGATAATGAAAACTTTATTGTTGACCTGGCCACCATGCCCCACCTTTTAATGGCAGGTGCTACAGGGCAGGGTAAATCGGTAGGTATTAATGCCATCCTGGTTTCGTTATTGTATAAAAAACACCCGTCGCAGTTAAAGTTTGTACTGGTTGATCCTAAAAAGGTAGAATTGAGTATTTATAGCCATATCGAAAGTCATTTTCTTGCAAAATTGCCTAACGAGGAAGAGGCGATCATTACCGATACTAAGAAGGTGATCAATACGCTGAATGCGCTTTGTATTGAAATGGATAACCGCTATGACCTGTTGAAAGAGGCGGGATGCCGTAATATTAAGGAGTATAATGCCAAGTTTACCGCAAGGAAATTAAATCCTGAAAAAGGGCACCAGTTCCTTCCGTTTATTGTGTTGGTTGTAGATGAGTTTGCCGATCTGATCATGACTGCCGGCAAGGAAGTGGAAATGCCGATTGCACGGTTAGCACAGCTTGCCCGCGCGGTGGGTATTCATCTTATCATTGCAACGCAGCGCCCATCGGTAAACATTATTACCGGTACTATTAAGGCCAATTTTCCGGCACGTGTTGCTTTTAAAGTAAGCAGTAAGATTGACAGTCGCACTATTTTAGATGCAGGAGGCGCAGAGCAACTGATCGGCAAAGGCGATATGCTGATCAGCCTTAACGGAGAGATCGCAAGGTTGCAATGTGCGTTTGTAGATACCCCGGAGGTAGATAAAGTGGTTGAATTTATTGGCTTCCAGGAAGGTTACCCGCAGCCTTTTTTGTTGCCCGAATATATTGACGAAAAAGAACTGGAGAATGGCGATTTTGATCTGGGCGACCGGGACTCTTTATTTGAAGAAGCGGCGCGCCTTATTGTAGCGAACCAGATAGGATCGACTTCTTTAATACAGCGCCGTATGAAATTGGGTTACAACCGCGCCGGACGATTGATGGATCAATTAGAGCAGGCCGGAATTGTAGGGCCTAACCAGGGAAGTAAAGCAAGAGAAGTTTTAATTAAAACAGATGCGGATCTGCAGCAGCACCTCGAAATGCTCGGCTGACAGTGCTTTAGCTATATCTTTTATCTCTATAAATGCTACATGTTAAAATCTGTTAATTAAAACCAGGCGCCGCACCACGGCATGAAAATTGGCGTCTTATACACAAATATTTATTAATCAATATAAAAACTTAATTGAAAATGAAGAAGTTGTTTTTCACCGGAGCTATACTACTAACGTCCGTATTGTCTTTCGCGCAACGGGACCCCAAAGCGAAAGCTATCCTGGACCAGGTGAGCGCCAAATTTAAAACCTATACCAGTCTTGTCGCTAATTTTTCTTACCAGATCACCAATGCTGCGGGTAAAGTAATGGCAACCAAAAAAGGAACCGTACAAATGAAAGGTAGTAAATACGCGATTGACCTTGGTGGAAATAAGATCATGAGTGATGGTGTAACTGTCTGGAATTACGATCCTTCCGCCAAAGAAGTGACCGTGAACAGTGCAAATGCATCAGAAAATACTATTAGCCCGCAAAAATTGTTTACAGATTTCTATAATAAGGATTTCAAATATGTACTTGATAAAGATTCAAAAGTAGGCGGCAGAGATGTAAATAAGATCGTAATGCAACCGCTTGACAGAAATAAACCTATTGAACGGTTGTATATTGCAATTGATAAAGCTACTAAAAATATAATCAGTACTACAGTTATTGAAAAAAGCGGGAACCGGTATGTGTACAGTTTAAGCAATTTTAAACCCAACAGCTCAATAGCTGATGGTGTGTTTTCATTCGATAAGGCAAAATACCCGGGGGTTGAAGTGGTGGATTTAAGATAACCGAAAAATTGTGTACAAAATAAAAGGCCGCAATCGTGGCCTTTTATTTTGTGAACCCTATTCAATCCTATTCCTTTACAATAACGCCGCAGCCGATTCTCGGACCGGAGTTTCCGGTAGGCTGGGTTTTGTAATCATCAGTACCGCCATGTACAATAATACCTTTTCCGAGTATATCGTTATCTGCCTTGCTGTCAATGCTCCATTTATCAGTAGTTACTGATTTAGTACCATGCCCGTTGGCATCTAACAGTATGTTACCTATATCTCCCAGATGGTAAGAGACCGATCCCCATTCTCCATGTTGTTGTTTGGTGGGATTCCAGTGGCCATGCGTATTATCACCTTTATTGCCGCAGTCGCCATGCTCATGAAAGTGTACAGCAACATTGCTGTCTGCCCTGGCCTTATCATCAATCACAACATCCAGGCGGATCTGTGTGCTGTCTAATTTATAAAATCTGGCAGTGCCTAAACTTTGTGTAGAATCTGCAGTGGACATTAAATTAGCGGATGCAATCAAGGTACCTTCAGGTGCAGGAGTGGCTGCGGCCGGGGTAATCAGTGTGTCGGAAGTGGTTGTATCGGCTTCACTTTTATCTCCCCCTGAAGAGCCGCCGCAGGAACCCAGGGCCGCTGCCATCATCATACCCCCAATTAATAAAAAAGAACTTTTCATAATCAATACATTTTAAAATTAATTAACTAATGACATTTAGAAAAAAACATGTTTAATTTCGCTAAGCTACAATCTTATTGTAAAATCAATCATTATTTTTACGCACAAACATTGAACCAATTCATGAGTGAAACAAAAAACCCCTGGCAGGTGCAAGGCCGAAAAATAATGTATGATAATCCGTGGATCAATGTAACGGAATATGATGTGATCAACCCGGGCGGCGGAAAAGGGATTTACGGGAAAGTGCATTTTAAAAATGTGGCGATTGGCATAATGGTGCTGGATGATGAAATGAATACTTACCTTGTGGGGCAATACCGGTTTGTGCTGGATGCCTACAGCTGGGAAATACCGGAAGGAGGATGTTCCGCAGGCGAGCAGTTCCTGGATGCAGCCAGGCGGGAATTGCGCGAAGAAACGGGGCTGATCGCTGAAAACTGGCAAGAGCTCTTCCGCGCACATTTATCTAATTCTGTAAGTGATGAACTGGCTGTGATATTTCTGGCACGGAACTTAAAACAGGATATGGCAGATCCGGAAGAAACAGAAGATCTCCGGATGAAAAAAATACCTTTCAGTGAAGCGGTAGACATGGTAAATACCGGGATCATTACAGATGCTATCTCTGTAATGGCTATACAGAAACTACAATTAATAATCTTATCAAAAGAATTATAATTGCTGTGAAAAAAAAAGAACCGTTACCGGCTAATATTGCAGACGACCCGCGCCTGGGTATGGTGCGGCATGTCAGCAGGCTGATGGATGAACAGTTCTCCATTGGCGGTTTTAAATTTGGGTTAGATCCCATTCTTAACCTGATCCCCTTTGCCGGCGACCTCAGTGGCTACATTATTTCTGTTGCGCTTATTATTACAATGGTGCAGCATGGCGCCTCAGGGAAAGTGGCGGCTAAAATGGTTGTGAATGCTTCGCTTGATGCCCTGATTGGAGCCATCCCGTTCCTGGGGTGGATATTTGATTTTGTTTATAAGGCTAACACGAGGAATGTAAAGTTATTGGCGGAGCATTATACCCAGGGAAAACATAGGGGCAGTGCCCGGCCGGTTATTGTATCTGTATTAATAGCCGGTTTGCTTTTTTTGCTGCTGCTTATATATATCTCTTACAAAGCTTTTAGCTGGCTCGATGGGAAACTGGCTTTATAGTGGCCTGATTTGACTGCTTTTTAGTTTCTTTGCCGGGTGAAAAATTTCAGGGCACAACACAGACCAAAGAAAAGTTCGCTGGTTGCCGGTTTGGCGGCAATTACAGCAGCCGTACAAAATGGTATAACCTTAGACAGGGTATATGTGGACACAAGACTTCGCAGCAGCGATTTGTCGGCCATAAAAAAAATTGCATCGGAACATACAATTCCGCTGAATTACGTTCCCCGCCAAAAACTGGACAGTTTTAATATAAAAGATCATGGAGGGTGTATTGCGCAGATTGCAAAAGTGCATTATCAGGATTTGCAGGAGGTTATTTCTTTTGTTGTGGAGCAGGGACAAACACCTTTGTTTTTAATATTGGATGGCATAACCGACATCAGGAATATTGGTGGTATAGCGCGTACTGCCTGGTGCTGCGGGGTGCATGCCATTATTATACCCGATAAGGGTATAGGCGCTTTACATGAAGATGCGATACTCACTTCTGCAGGAGCGCTTGAAAAGATCCCGGTATGCCGCGTAAACAGTTTAATGAAAGCTGTGGATGCGTTACATTTAAACGGTATAACCGTTTTTGCCAGCGAAATGACCGCTTCTAAAAATATAGCGGACTGCGATTTTTCCGTACCGGCGGCAATTGTAATGGGCGGCGAAGAAAAAGGCATTTATCCGGCGCTTTTGAAAATATGTGACGAAAGGATCAGCATTCCCATGCATAATAATTTTGAAAGCCTGAATGTTTCTGTAGCCACAGGTATGATTTTGTATGAAGTGATGAAGCAGCGTTGGGGATAAAAATTTAACAGGAAGTATAAAGGTTACTTTTGCGGCTATGGCAGTAAACGAACACGCATACCAGCAGTTGATGAAAGCGTTAACACCCCGGTGCGTAACGCTTGTTGCGGTTTCCAAGATAAAACCGGTATCCGATATCCGGGCTTTATATGATTTGGGCCAAAGGGATTTTGGCGAAAACTATGTGCAGGAGCTGTTGGAAAAAAAGGCCCTGTTACCTCAGGATATCCGCTGGCATTTTATAGGGCATTTACAAAGCAATAAAGTAAAATATATAGCGCCATTTGTGCATTTGATACAGGGTGTCGACAGCTTTAGCCTGCTGAAAGAAATCAACAGGCAGGCAGCTAAAAATAACCGGATAATAGACTGTTTATTGCAGGTACATATTGCACGGGAAGAAACTAAATTTGGCCTTGACGAAAAAGAACTAAGCGAAATTCCTGAAAAGCTAAGCGTGCTTAAAAATGTTCAGGTAAAAGGCCTGATGGGCATGGCCAGCTTTAGCGACGATGAAACGCTTGTGCGCGCCGAGTTTCAGCAATTAAAAAAACTTTTTGAAAAGTCTCCAATCATAAATCATACATCCGGGATTCTTTCCATGGGCATGAGCGGCGATTATAAAATTGCTATAGAAGAAGGCAGCAATATGGTACGTGTGGGTAGCCTGCTTTTTGGGGCAAGAAAATAATATCATTGTTTTATGAGCCGATATGTATGGTGTAATATTCCGGCTTCCTGGGCTATTATGATTTTAAAACCTTGTATAAACGGCAAGCTGTGCAATATTGTTTAAGGTGTTGCTGCCGGCCCCCTTTATATACTGATTCATATAACCTGCTTCAATATCCAGTTTTTTCGACAGCCGGTACCCCATCGCAATATAGGCCCGGTTTTGATCGAAGAAATGGGCATTCGTGTTTTCCTTGTACTGGACATTTAGAAAAACCTCGTTTTGCAAGGCAGCAAAAGGCCCTTTGATGAAAGCGCCTTCCTGCTTTTTCAAAGGCTGCACATCCCTGAAAAAATACCGGAAACGCTGGGCAAAAACTTTGTCTTTATTTACTTTTTCAATAAAGCGTTGTTCCAGCCTTGCCCGGTGCGCAAATACGCCTGTAAAAAGCTTGTGGGTAAGAATATACTGTTCCCAGATACGATGTTCAGTATGGGTAATAGTACCCCCGTTGTCTGCTTTTGAAAAAGTAGGATTGTATAGGTAGCCGGCGGTGATATTCTGGTTGGTTTTCAGATAATAGGTAATACCCGGCCGTACAAGAATATTACGCGCACCATCTAAATCATCATGGCTGCGCAGCTGGAAATCGAATTGCAGTCCCCATCTGTCGTTGAATTTTGTATTGTTCAGAAAGAAAAACCAGCCCGTTTGTTCGTGCCTGGTTTGTGCGCTGGTTGCACAGGAAATAAAAAGAAACAGGAAAATATATAGTTTTTTGACCATCAGGGTTATTATTAATGAACATTGCAAATATAATAATGCATGTTTTCAAAAATCAGTAATTTCGGGTGCTTGTATGTGATATTCTATGAAAAAGATTTTTTTGAGTTTTGGATTAGCTGTATCTCTTTTTGCCTGCAAAAAAGAAACGCCCGCAAACGCTCCCGGCGGACAACCGGCAGATACCAGCTCCACCTCGTTAATTGATTATAATAAGGATATTACTATTGCCAACTGGAATATTGAATGGTTTGGGTATGCATCGCAATTTAATGGCGATTTAGACGAGCAGGAAGCCAACGCCGGAAAAATATTAAAATACCTGGACGCTGATCTGTACGGTCTTTGCGAGATTGCTGATACAGCGCGTTTTGGCAGGATGGTGCGCAGCAATTTAAGCAACGAGTATAAATATGTGATTTCTTTCTATACATCAGGCGCGCAAAAGCTGGCCTTTGTTTATAATAAAAATATTTTCAGGAAAGTTAGCGTGAGGCCCTTTATGGGCGTAAGTGCAAACGCCTATTACAATTTCGGCTACCGGTATCCTTATATCCTGACTGCTGAAGTGGCCGTTAATGCAACAAAAAATGTTGTGAGCTTTATTCTTATTCATGCAAAAGCCGATGCAGATGCCGCCAGCTATACGCGAAGACTGGATGGCGCTGCCGAAATGAAAGACAGCCTGGACACCTATTACGGCAATAAAAGCTTTATAGTTATGGGCGACTACAATGATAATTTAGATAAAAGTATTACCACTGGAAAACCCACACCGTACCAGGATTTTTTAAATGATAGTGCCCGCTATAATGCGATTACCCTGCCCCTGAACATCCCGGGAAACCAATCCACATTAAGCTATGCCAACTCGGTAATTGATCAGCAGATGGTCAGTAGTACTATGACAAAATGGTTAGTAACCTCTTCCGTAAAGATCAGGACCGATGTAACGACTGTGGTTGCCGATTATACCTCAGGCAATACTTCCGATCACTATCCCGTAACTTCTGTATATCATATCACTGACTGATTTTTTATAACCGGTCGCTGCGATGCGTTTGGTTTGCAGGTGCCCTTTATTATGTGATGCGCGCAATATATGGCATTATATATGTGCCCCTGTTTTTGCCGGTTTTATCTTCTTTATGGCGATACCCACAAAAACGTTTTGTTTAGAACAGGCCATCAGTTATCTTTGAAAGGCTTGCCTGATATATAATTCCATTACTATGAGTAAAAGTTTTGAACATGCCCGCCGTGGTTTTCTGAAAAAATTAGTGGCAACTTCCGGCGCCCTTGCGGCTGGTAATTTATGGAGTGCAACTGCTGCTGAAACAAGGAATATAACCGGGCTTGCACGTTCAGGGTATTTCAGCGCCAATGATAATGTAAATGTGGCCCTTATCGGCGCCGGCAACATGGGGTCGGCCGATCTCAACACCGCGCTAATGGTGCCCGGCGTGAAAATGGTGGCAGCATGTGATCTGTATACTGGCCGGCTTGAAGCGGCAAAGAAAAAATGGGGCAGCGAAATTTTTACCACCAAACATTATAAAGACATTTTAAACAGAAGCGATGTAGACGCGGTCATCATCGCCACTCCCGATCACTGGCATAAGCAACTATCGATAGACGCTATGCATGCGGGCAAGCATGTGTATTGCGAAAAGCCGATGGTACATAGTATAGAAGAAGGGGCCGCCGTTATTGAAGCACAAAAGAAAACAGGAAAAGTTTTCCAGGTAGGCAGCCAGGGCGTTTCATCGCTGGGCAATGAAAAAGCAAAAGAGCTGCTGAAACAAGGCGCTATAGGCGAATTAAATTATGCAGAAGGATTCTGGGCAAGAAGAGATCCGGTTGCGGTATGGCAGTACCCTGTTCCCGATGATGCATCTGAGCAAACAGTCGACTGGGATACATATATCAGTAATACTACCAAACGGGCCTTTGATCCCCTGCGCTTTTTCCGCTGGAGAAATTATAACGATTACGGAACCGGTATGGCGGGAGATCTGTATGTACATCTTTTTTCAAGCCTTCATTTTATTACTGATTCGGTTGGGCCAGACAGGATTTTTTCTACAGGCGGGTTGCGTTTCTGGAACGATGGCCGAGAGTGTCCTGATGTGCAGCTTGGTGCTTTCGATTATCCAAAAACAGCAGTGCACCCGGCATTCAATCTTTCGCTGCGGTGCAATTTTGTGGATGGCACCAGCGGCACCACTTACCTCAAACTGGTAGGCAGCGAAGGTTCTATGGATATTACCTGGGACGATGTTACCCTTAAAAAGAACAGTTACACAGACAGTGGCGATCCTTTCCTGAAAAAACAAAACAACAAAAACAACCACGAATCCCGCAAAAAAATATTGCCTCCTGCAGTAATGACTTATAAAGCTGAGGAAGGTTATGAGGGCGGCCCTTATGATCACATGGTCAATTTTTTTACTGCTATCAGAAACGGCAGCAATAAAACGATAACCGAGGACGCTGTATTTGGCTACCGGGCAGCTGCGCCGGCACTCTTATGTAACGACAGTCTCCGGGAGATGAAACCTATGCACTGGGACCCGGTAAATATGAAAAAAATATAATTCTTTTAAAGATTTTTGTTTCTATTTTAAATAACTGAATCTCATTGCGATAAATATTACTCGTGCTGCTGGTTACTTTTTTTCCCGGCAGCCGGCAGAAAATGGTGTGATAATTGCTTTTTGGGAAGCAGCATATTGTTGTATATTTATGCAGATGAAACGAATTATTTAATAATTCTGTAACCTGATGAGTACCTGATTAAATATTTGTTTCGTATATTTTCTGAAGGCTCTTTTAAGAAGAAACTAAACATATTTATAAACCATAATCGACAAAATCTTAATTTATGGCTCAGTTAACCAATGCGTCGTTCAGCATTAACGGCAACCCGGTATCTGTTTACACCAATTTTACCCTTACACAAAACATTTTTGATCATCATCATTTTACTTTGGTCTGTCCTGCTGAATCCATTGATGGCACACAGGGTGTTTTTACGTCTTCGAAAGAAATGATAGGAGCCACTTTTGGCGCGCGGATCACTGCTGTAGGTATACAGGGGAACCTGCTGTTTAACGGAATGGTTACCGGTGTGGAGACATCGCGTTTTTCGGGGCATCATGGCAATGTGATCATATCCGGATATTCTCCTACGATCATGCTGGAAAGCGGGCCTGATTGTAAAAGCTGGGAAAAGAAAGCAGTAAAGAATATTGCCAGTGATGTGCTCACTGCCTTCCCGCAAAATTTATTAAACCCTAAAGTGCAGCCACTATATGGCGAAACACTCGCTTATACGGTGCAGTATAAAGAAACAGCCTGGGAATTTTTAAAAAGGTTGACAGGCACCTACGGGGAATGGCTTTTCTGGGATGGGCAAAGCCTGGTTGTAGGACAGCCCAAAGCCGAAAAACAGGTAAGCCTTACTTATGGGAGCCATTTAAGCAGCTTTAATATGACGCTCAATGCCCGTCCTGTTAAAACACAAATGATGGGATGGGATTATATGAACAGCCAGGTATATACCAGCCAGCCTTCGGGTATTGAAGATAAAGCAGGCTTAAACACGCTGGGAAAAAAAGTATTCCGGTTAGGCCAGTCCGTATATATGGCGCAACCTGTTTTATGGAACAACCAGTTTCTGACCAACAAGAAACAGCAGGATGATATTGCGAATATGAAGAGCGCCTTACAGGGAAGCCGAATGGTAATGTTTGCGGGAAAGAGCGGGCACCCGGGTGTAAATATTGGTAATACTGTAGAAGTAAACGGGAGCAATGTTTTCAGTGAACAAACAGAAGGTTACGGTGAATATCTCGTGGTATCGGCCAGCCATTTTGTGGACGCGATGGGCAATTATGAAAATAGTTTTACAGCCGTGCCTTCGTCTGTAAAAGTGCCGCCGGTGGAGGCTCCACGTGAGCCTAACTGTGAAACGCAAAGCGCTATTGTAACAGATAATAACGATTATAACGGGCTGGGCCGTATCCGGGTAAGATTTCACTGGATGGGCAGCGCAGAAAAGACACCATGGATAAGGGTTACCACGCCACATGCAGGCGGTGGTAAAGGAATGTTTTTTATACCCGAAGTAGGAGAAGAAGTGATCATAGGTTTTGAAGGCGACAGCGCCACCAAGCCTTATGTGATAGGCGCTGTATATCACGGCAAAGCCAATAACAGCTTTGGTAATGCGGGTAATGATGTAAAGGCATTGCAAAGCCGCAGCGGCAATAAGGTGTTACTCGACGATAATGCAGGCAGTGTGTTTGTTGAAGATAAGGATGGAAATAGTGTATTAATGGATGGCGCAGGCAATGTAACCATGAAAAGTAATGAAAGCATTACTTTAACCTGTGGCGACAGCACGCTCAATATGAAAAAAGACGGTACCATTACGGTGAATGGAAAAGATATTTACCAGGTAGCCACAAAAGATATTGTTTCCAGCGCTAAAAATAATATGGCCATGGTAGCCGATGTGGATTTTATAGCATCCGGAAAAGCCAACGCAACAGTATCTTCTGAAAAGACTACCGTTGTTGGCTCCAGTGAAATGGGCGTATACGGAAACAAGCTCGAGGCGATAGGTACTGCCACAACAAGTATTAATGGCGGGGTAATAGATGTTGGCGCGGGCGGCAATGTTAGTGTAACAGGGGCCATTGTAAAAATCAATTCTTAATAAATTATTGATGCATCATGAGCACTTCCACCTCTGTAGCACAGGAGTTTTATAAGATCCGTGAAGAATGGGCCCGTGCCGATAAACTTAAAAACTGGCAACTGGCTATATGGATAGCCGGCTACCAGGATATTGATATTATCGACAAGTTCATAGAAACTGAACGTTTGCCTGTAGGTGTTTTCGATGATATTTTTTTCAGGTTCAACACTCCGTATAAGGGAGATCCGGCGGCCTTTGAAGAAGCGCTTTGGAACGAATACCAGAGCTGGTTTGCCGAAGTACCTGATCCTTCACAGGATCTGTTGCTTGCTTTAAAAAATGAGGGTATCCTGAATCCGTTGTTCAGGCCGGAGTTTGATACCGATAGTGGTTTTGATGGGTTGCTCAAAGAGATGCTGCGGTTAAAGGACCATTTGCGCGGTTTTGAAAAAAACAATTTCTGCCTGTACTTTCCTCCTGCCAAACCGCACCAGTTTTTATTGGGTAATTGGTTAAATCAAAAACTGAAAAAAAATATTCCTGCGCAGATCAGGCTGGTTACTATCGATCATGCTGCCAGCAGGAAGATCTTTATCAATCAAACGGGAAAAGTGATAGAACTGGCTCCCCGGCTGAATATGCTTGCTGCTATTAATAACGAAATGGATAAAGGAGGCGGCAGCAGCGATACCGTAAGCCCCGAAAGCAGGCTTACCCGGCAGATCAGGAAGGTAATGGATACCATTGTCAAAAAGGATAACAGCCTAACGGGGTGTGAAGTAAAAAAAATGTTATCTCTTGCAAAAGAAACGGGCAATTCATCAACAATAGTTTCCACATTGCTGGTAGCTTCGCAGGCTCATTATAATATTAAAGATCACGAACCCAGTGAGCAATATGCTGAGGACGCCATTAAAAAAGCCGAAGCAGAAATGGATAAAGGAGATGCAAGTGGCTATCATTCCTGGAAAGCCTGCATGATGCTTAAAGGGGCTTTACTCGCAGCCAAAAGAAAATGGGAAGCTGCTATAAAAGTGTATGAAGCCATGGCCGAAAAGGCCTTAAAATACGGCGACACTTTTTTTATTATGGAAGGATACCGCATATCGGGGCATCTGTATTACCTGCGGGGCAGATTGAAGCCTGCATTTGAAAATTGCCTGCTGGCAATGGTAGCCGGCAGCCATCTGGGTAAAGAAATGATCCGTCAGTCTACTTTTTTACATGCGGCCTACCTGGCAGTTTTTTTAGGAGAAAAATTAAAACCTAAAGATGAATTACAGGCCCTGGAAAATCAGCTAAGCACCTGGATAGGGGAGGATTGGAAAGAATTGATCGGCGGTGTCGAATTAGAGAAAAGCACCGTAAAACCGCGCGGCAAATATGTGCCGGCAGTACCTTTTTAACCTAAATAAAAAACAGTATGGCAGCAGCAGGATCAGCACCCGATAAAGGTTTCGGCGAACTGTTTGGCGAAGCCAAAGGAAAACTGGATGAATTACAGGCCGGGCTGGCAAGCATACTTCCGGCTATGCCGGGTATGCCGGCAGGTAAATACTTCGACCTGGCCATAGGCATCGATTTTGAACAAACCATAGCGCCTCCCTGTCCGGTTTTCCCGGTACCCCATGTAGGGTTGGTATTCGATATTTTTGGGGCAATAATGAATGCAATTGCCAATGCGCTGCCCGAACCAAAAGAAAGCGATGGCACTACCGTGCTGAGTGTTGCGGTAGCGATTGTAAATGCGTTAAAACCCTCTGTAAAAGTGCATGGCCGCTGGATCAATAATGCGGGTACGCCGGTAATGCATCTTCCGGCCATGTTCCTGCATTTATTGCCCCTTGCAGTACCTACCTCTTCATCAGAAATGTGGATGGGAAGCAGCACGGTATTAGCCGACGGGGGACCTTTTTCCACACAGTTTCATCCGGCATTGTCCTGTAACCTGGTAGGTTTTCCCAGTTTACCACGTATCAATAAAACGCCGCGCCCGGTGATGGACCTGATGCTGCCTACTTCTTTACTGCTGGCCATCATCAGCAGCGGGGCGCCGGTACTGGTGGGTGGTCCGCCAACCATCGATCTCTTTCAATTGATGCTCTCTATGGGCATTAAGGGGCTGGGTAAAGCCTGGAAAAAATTAGGCGATAAATTTCAGGACCTGATTGATAAGATCAAAACCAAAAATGCTAAACTGGCCAGCGTTCTTCAATCTATAAAATGTAAGAGCTTTGGAGAGCCGGTAGATGCAGCCACCGGCAGGGTAATACATACCAATGTTGATTTTGAATTGCCCGGTCCTATACCCCTGGTATGGGAAAGAACCTATTACAGTGATGCAGCAGTGGAAACATCATTAGGCTACAGCTGGCACCACAGCTATAATATGGGCCTTTATGACGTGGGTAATGGCTTTGCATTGAGATTGAAAGATGGCCGGGAAGCTAAAATGCCCTATCTGCAGCCTGGCGAGATCTTTTATCATCGCATCGAACAGTTATTTTTTGAAAGAGATGAAGCAGGATATTTTTTAACGGATAACAGTAAGCTTGTATATCGGTTTAATGGTAAAAGAAATAAAGAAGGTTTTGAAATGCTTTCTTCCATTGCCGACCCGCAGGGTTTTAACCTGTTGTTCAGTTATGATTACAAAGGTAACCTGGTTGAGATAATTGACAGCAGCGGCAGGCATATAAAAGTGCAGAATGATGAAATGGGCCGCGTGGTCAGGGTGTACACGATCACTGATCGAAAACGGGTTGACCTTATCCGCTATGATTATGATGCTGCGGGGAATATGATCGGAAATGAAGACGTAGCAGGCGCTGTAAAGCGCTTTGAGTATGACGGGCATCTTTTGGTAAAGTTAACCAATCAGAGCAACTATAGCTTTTATTGGGAATATGAAGGAAAAGGCGATGACGCCCGCTGCATACATACCTGGGGCGATGAAGGTGTACTGGAATATTGGGCAGAGTACCGTCAGGAGGAGGACGGCAGCGGGGTTACAGTTGCGCGCGACAGTCTGGGGCACGAAACAGAATATCACTACGACAGTAAAAAACTCATCCATAAAATAGTGGATGCAAATGGTGGAATTACGCGTCAGGTTTATAATGGATATCAGGAGCTGGAAGTGCTGGTAAACCCCGAAGGTGGTTCTGTACAGTACCAATATAACCGTTATGGCAGGCTCACCCGCATCACCAATGAAAATGACGAAAACAGCAGCTACTTTTACGACGACAGGCAGAACCTTGTCTTTGCATCCGGTCCCGGTGGCGCGAGTGTCAGCTTCAGGTACGATGAGCAAAACAGGCTGGTTGCCCGTACAGGAGTGAAAGGCGATACTATATACTACCAGTACGAGGGTAAAGATCTGAAATACCTTACAGATGACCGGCAGCGCCGCTTTGAGCTTAGATACGACCGGCAGCATAATCTTTCGCAATTGCACTATCCCAATGGCTTAGAGCAGGTATGGGAATATGACGATCTGGGTAATATGCTATTTCATAAAGATGTGCGCGGGAATATTACCACTTATGAGTATAATGATGCAGGACAGGTCACTGAGCTGAAAGAGCCCGATGGTAATGTACATCGGTTTGAGTATGATGCGGCGGGCAATCTTACGGAAGCACGCGATTACAGCCACCTGGTGCAGTTCGAATACGGACCCCTGGGCATATTGCGCGGGCGCAAACAAAATAACCGTACTGTAAGATTTAATTACGATACCGAACTGCAGTTGCGCAGTATTGTGA